>CAYOWY010000144.1:0-3873 GCA_964407805.1 uncultured bacterium
AAGGATATCGGAGCTCAACATACAACTGTTGAAAGCGAAAAATGGACGGAAGAAAGACCTGTGAAGAAATTAATCTTTCATGGATAGGTTGGTAAGAAATAATAACTGAGATGCAAAAAGCAAGACCTGACCCCCGTTTTTTATTTGCTGCCTTTCAAAGAATACCCTCAAAGCTCCGGCTATGGGACGATGTTAGAACCTGTTTCATCACAAAAGACAACTGACATTTTACTTTTCCGAGTGGAAAACCTCGGATTACAGAAAATAATGCGAAGCAGAATTTCGAAGTCGGTTATGAACCGGATGTAGTTGCAGAGCAGACCCTATACGTTATCAACCAGGCCGAATAAGACGGGCATTAAAAATTTTTAGAAACCTCTCTGGCTATTTTTACCCATTCGTTTAAACGCTGCGGACGGTTTCTGCATGTATGAATATCCTTCATTACCAATTCCACAACGCAATCCCTCGTTTTTTCAAGAACATCCCTTAGTCCCGCCTTTATTCCGTCCGGATTCCAGCCGTCCGCCGCTATAACCGCCGGATTGGGTTTATAGGAGAATACATACTTGTCTTGAAGTTCCTCCGCCCCCTTTGCAACGTCAACCCACGGACTCATTGATATCCTGCGAAGCCTCGGTATCTGTTTTATGTATTTCATTTTATGATGCAGAGGCTCGCAGCATCCGTAGCAGTTAAGCCCGAACCTGCTTAAATGCTCTATCTCGTATTTAAGCGCAAATTCATTATGCATCTCAGGGGAAACGAGCGAGAATATCTGGGTAGTGGCGTGCCCCCACATGTCAACGGTACGGACCTTGCCGCCGAAACCTTCTGAGGGCAGTTCATCTGTATACCCCCTGCCTCCCGAACCGACGTAATGATTGCCGTTATTCAACGACAGAGCCCCCTGCGCCTCAAGGCTGTCAAACTTATCGTTAACGCCCTTTGTCATCCTGGCAAAAACCGAATGCAGCCATTGGGGGCGTTCCACGAGGTCGAGAAAAAGGTTGTCAATGCCCCGGAACTGCGCAAAAGAATCTATTATGCAGAACCAGTCATGAATATGCCCCTGTTTTTCAACTTTCAATATGTCCCCGAAAACATCCGTAATCCTGCCGTAATTCTCCTCGGTCGCCTGCCAATCGACTGAAACCTGCGGCATTTTTATCTTTTCCGCATCCTTCTCTTCCTTTATCACCGGGTCAAAATGGCAAGCGCCCTTAAGGTCTTCCGTCCTTATGCGCCTTTCAACTACGCCCCATCCGGTATTGTGAATAACGACCTGCGAATAAAGCACGTCGTCTATTACATTGTCGTCCCGGATATTTTCGGCATAGTAGATGCGTGTCCTGAGTTCTCTCTCAATACCTCTGAACAAAGAATCTTCTATGAGGAGCGAGCCGTCCGGCATTATCTCCGACCATGAACCTTCGGGATAGAGAAGTATCGGCACCCTTGTCCGTTTTAATCCGTTGTGCATCTTCCACAAAGTTCTCTTCTCTTCCTGTTCCGGAAGGAGCGAAATTTCCTTAACTCTGTATGCCAGCGCCCTAAGATATTCCTTTTCTTTGTTTTTCACAATCGCTCCTCTTAGGTAAACTGAATAAACCCTTTTAATACAATGCCTTTACGGACAGAATTAAATGCTTCTACTATTTGTTCAAAACTCCATGTATTGGTGATAAACCATTCCGTTTTGATAAGATTTTGCAAAACCAGGTCTGCTATGCGGTAATAATTCTTTTGTTCTTCCACTATAGCGGGTATCCATCGATTAGAATATGATATTGCTTTTGGGGGAACCCCGTAAGCACAGGCAAAACCGTCCGGTTTAAGGACGTTCAAAAGCGTTTCCGCAAGAGAAACGTCTCCTGTTGCCTCGATTATTCCGTCCAGCTTTCCAAGAGATGCTTCTTCTATTCTGTCCAGAAAATTCAAATTTTCACTGTTAACCACCTCATCTGCTCCCATCTTTTCTGCCATCTCCAAACTATGGCGTCGTCTGTCCAATACAATCACAAGGCCCCCTGCAAGTTTGACCCACAAGGCAAACGAAAGTCCTACTACGCCTGCTCCTGCAACCAGTATTTTTTTACCTTTAACGGCAGGCAGATGGTTAAGCGTGCTGGCGGTTTCACTTAAGCTTATGGATAAACTTGCATCCAGAGGCGTTAGATGTCCCGGAACTACCAGTTGACGGTTTACATGGTAATCATCAATTAGAGAATTGTCTCCATCGGCAGCCATTGCACGCCCGTCTCTCACTATTCCCAATTCAGCAAATCCGCCGTTGGCTACATTTAATTTTCCCGTATTCCCGGGAAAATAAGCGGTAGGTCTTGTTACCCTGTCGCCTATCTTGAAATTTCTCACCTTCTTTCCTCTCTCTATCACCACCCCGACAGATTCGTGTCCCAGAATAAACGGAAACGGCGGCGCCCAGTACATCTCACCGTCTATCAGTTTAATATCGGTGCTATTGCAAATTCCACAAACTTCCATGCGCACCAGAGCATCGTAGGGACCTGTTACGGGTTGAGGTATATCCACTATCTCCAGCCGTCCTTTTTCCGCAACAATAAGAGCGTTCATCTTGTATCCTCCCAGTCGAAAACGATTCCCATAAATTCTTCAGGGTGCGCCAGTATCATTTCATAAGTCTTCGGCGCTTCCGTATATTGCACATGATGCGTTATAAGAGGATATACCGTCAATCGGTTTTCCATTATCCATCTGATATAGACGGAAACGTTTTTGCCCGAATGAGCGCAAGGCATATAAACGGTTGGCAATTTTATGTGAAACTTATTGAAATCAACTTTTGTGGCGCCGGGATACCAGCCCTGCCACACCATCTTTCCCCACCTTTTTAATAACTCTATTTCCTTATCAAGCATGACACCGCTTCCCGTCGTATCTATTATTATGTCAAACTCCTTGCAGGAGTGTTCCCTGACCGCTTCCGCCAATTCTTTACCTTTAGAACTTATCGCGCAGTCCACACTGTATTTTCTTGCAAGCTCTACCCTTTTATCCAGAATGTCGACTCCTGTTACGTTGCAACCTTTGAGTTTTAAAATCTGAGCCGCCATCTGTCCGATGAATCCCAATCCCACAATAAGCACATTATCCCCCATCGCGGGACGGCACATCTCTATCCCCCTGCATGCAACTCCCGCAAGACCGGCCATAGAGAGAGATTCAAGCTGTTCTTCGCTGAAATCTTTCCCGTCTATCTTAACGCAGTAAGGCATTCCCCATTTTGCGTCCACCTCTTCCAGGTCGACATTTACTACGCAACTTGAAATATGCGTTCCCATCCAACTGTTTATGGAATACGGTTCAGGCAGTCTGGGAGAAGAGAAATTTACCATATCTCCCGCTTTAAAATCATCGACTCGTGACCCCGTCTCTATGATTCGCCCCACAGCCAGATATCCTGGGACCGAAGGAAACCGGATTTCAGGCCTTTTCCCCTCCAACGCCCACCTTTCCGTACCGACGCTCACACCGCTTTTTAAGACTTTCACGAGAATTTCTTTCTCTCCTGTTTCCGGAAGAGGGATATCCCGTATTGACATGCTTTGTATCCCTTCAAAAACAATCGCCTTTGTTTTCCGCTGCTTCATCCGAGCCTCCCATAAAAATCTTACGGCTACTTACTGTTCGTATATCTTATATGGAAAATTCATTAACAGGGGATATAAAAATCTTTATATGTAAATATTCAGTGAACCACGTTTCGCCCATCTTCTTCGCCCTATGCGAACAAGGTCGAGGTTCACTCCTTACTTTTCAAGTTTAACTCTGTCTGAAACTTTACCACATTCCTTTACAAATTGTCAAATGTAATTCTTGCCCTTATTATAC
>CAYOWY010000145.1:0-3867 GCA_964407805.1 uncultured bacterium
GGCGTAAGCGAACGCACGGCAAAAGAGGTGTATCAGAATACAGGGTGGGGAATTGACCTGCTTGCCGCACCGGAATTCAAAGGGATGGTCAAAGCCGTTGACGGACGAATCTCCATCACAGATACCTTTGACCTTGATATTCTCAATATGGCGGTATTCAGCAACTGTCCTGCAGTAGTTTATTCCGTCAACGGGCGGCGCCAGCAGATATGGCAACCCAACGCAAGAGGGATTACAGTAAACGGAGGCATTGACCTTGCCGGACGCTCAATATCTCTTACGATGGAAAAAAACATCACCGCCGACGCAGAATCTGCGGAACTGCTGGTTTACGTACCCAATGAATGGAACGACATTTCAATATCCGGCGCAGTACTGAAACAGCAGGTATTCATTGAGAGACAGAAATTTCTGCTTCTGGAGGTCAAGGGGTTCGGCAGCATCTCGGTTAAAGTGAATAGTTCCGTTCCGTTCTCCATAAATAAAACCGAAACGCTTTCCGTCAACGATATTACCGCCCCGGGAACTTTATCATTGAATCTCCCCGCAGGAGAGAAGTTTATAACCGTTTACCACAACGGCGTACCGGTATTTTTCAGCAACTCGGAGCAAATTCTACTGCCGCAGGAACTTGCAACAGGGCAGTATGTGGTACATGCGGTTGCAGGCAGTACTCTGTACACGGGAAAGTTCAACATAACAAGTTCATGGACATATCCTTTCCCGGCAATTTCTCTCCCGCGCACCGCTCCCGAATTGAAGGAAACCGAGGTCAACAAGACCGTAAAAGGCATAAAGATACTTAAAAGCGCCATCAATTCGCACAACGGTTACAATCTGCCCCAGTTCACAGAGATTAACCCGGATGAACTCTCGTTCGCCGCAGGCAGTGTGGACGACGCCTCTTATGAAAACGGATACTCTATGGCAGGGTTTGAGATTGACGGCCTCAAGGTAGTTCAACTGCAGGTAAAAAATACATTCTTCAGGCGGTGGAACAACTACGAACGCTATACAAGAAGAGCGGGGTCGGCCGATGCCTTTGCCGGTCTTATAGTTGATTATCATACCCCGCAGGGTTATGCTAAGCGCGTTGCGTTCAGCATGGGGCTGGTCAATCCGCGTTCCGACTCTCCTCTGCCTCTTTACGGAAAGAAAACAAAACCGGATGTTTTTGTCCGCCTGAAAGATTACATAGAAATATCAGCGGAGGAAAATTTCGCGCTTGATCTCCGTAAATGGGCTCCGGCCGGATGGGACGGCCGAGTATGGATCTCCGCCGCTACCAACGGCGGCGTAGTAGGAGGAAGAAGACTTGTTATAACCATCCTCGGCAGTTCTGAAACACCGGGCACTCTGCCCCTTGACGCAGGGGAATTGCTCACCAGAGAGCTTGAACAGCCGAAGATATCCGTGGCAAAAACTGCAGAGCCAATCACGGTGGACGGGAAGATTGACGAGCCGGCATGGAGCGGGGCGGGTAAAAGCGACGCTTTTACCCTGACCACCTCGCTCCGCAGTCCAGAACAGAAAACCGAGATGTATCTCTGCAGAGATGACGCTAACCTATACATGGCCGTCAGGTGCGGGGAAACAGGGCGCGATAAACTTATAAGCGACGGCGGAAAATTATGGGGGCATGACGCTTTGGACATCGCTTTTGCCCCTCTGCCAAGAAGCGAACGGCTCCACAAGTTTGTGATAAACCACGCCAACGAGATTTATCAGGAAACGCTCCCGCCCCAGGAAGAACAGCAAAAGTGGGAGATAAGAACCGCTACATGGAAAGGAAAGGATGAATGGTCGTTTGAAGCGGCAATACCTTTGAAATATCTGAAGATTGAAAATGGCGAGATTGCGTTTAATCTGCTCCGGTACAGACCAGAGGCATCGGGAACAAAGGCTTTCTCATGGAGCTTGATACCGGAGGAAAGCTACCGGGAGCCCAAGTGGTTCGGAACCATGGTTATTTTATAAAGAGCAATCATCATCCCTCGCCTTTATCCTCTCTCCCCCCTCGCCAAGGCTACGGCGGACAGGACCCAAGGGGATAGGAAGAAAAGGAGGGAAATATTCAATGAGTTTGTATTGGAAGATGACCCGCCGGCAAAAACGGCGGGCTTTTTTACAGAGGAGGGTGATAATATGCCAAAAAAAGGAGTTTGTTTCCATATTGCAACAGCTCTTATGATGCTATTCTTTGCGTCTGCTTTGAAAGGCGGGACGGTTGAGCTATATACGGAATTCGGAATGGAGGAAAAACCTGAGGGATGGGAAGGCATGCATGATGCGAAGTATGCCGCCAACCCTCCTGCCGTAACCGTGGTCAGTGATGCGGTTGCCGGTAAAACCGCCGTGCGCGCCACCGCGGTGGACGAAGGCAAATACCAGGGCATCAAATTCACCTTCCCGCGGCCGATAGACCTGACAGAGTACAGTTCGCTCTCGTTCTATGTAAAACAGAGTTTTTACCCCGACAAAAACGCTATATGCGTCCTTCGGATAGAATCTGCCAACGGCAACGGCATTATGCGGGATATAGATGCGGGCAAAGACGCATGGACTCCAGTGGAAACACCCCTTGACACCGAAACTTGGAAACCAATGAGCGACAAAAAACCCGTAGAGATGGAGAAGATGGTTTCCCTGACCATCTACCCTTACGGCCACCCGTGGAAGCCCGGGCAGTATATAACCATAGACGGACTGGAATTCAAATCCCTAACAGGAAAAACGGAAAAAATACCCGTTGCCGGATACCGGTACAATGCTCCGCCGACTTCCGGCGATGAAAAAAACACCGCTCTGACCGATGGTATCGCAGAGAAAGCAAAACAGGTTCTCTGGGAACCGTCCGCAGGGGCTCCTGATATAGTATTCGACCTGGGGAGAAAATATCTTATAGAGAGCATCAGGATAGAAGCGTTTGACATCCCTTCCCGGAATATATCAGATATTACGGTTTCTGTCAGTATGGACAATAAGAACTGGGAAATACTCACGTCCATACCCAATACCGATGACAGCGGTGCGGAAAAACACCAGGTACTGGAAAAGAAGGGATTGCAGGGACAGGGACGTTATGTGCGGATGCAGGTAAACCGTCCGCGGCATGATATACACGCCAGCATCGCCGAAGTGGCCTTTTTCGGAAAGGATGCTTCCGGACTGGCTGTCAAAAAATCCGTTGAGGAAGCACGTTACAGGATAGGCCCCGATATGCCGGAAGTAAAAGCGACAGACTACTGGCTTCTTGAAGACGGTAAACAGAAGGTCTGGGTGCACAAGAAGAGCGGAGTTATAAACGGTTTGATGGACGGAGACAAGAAACTTGCGGAACGTATCTTTGACATCTATTCGCTCGCTTTAAGAGATTCAGAGATAAAAAGCGACGATTACAAAAGCCGTGTCGTTTCATCCCGCACCGAAGGAAAAAACCTGTATCTTGCCATAGAGAATGAGGGAATACCGGGCATACGCATTGAAAAAAGATATCTGCTCTCCGGCGGCCGGCTGGAACGTGAATTAAAGGTTATAAAAACAACATCGGACGTTAAAGGATTTTTGTCTGTAATGAGCGAGGTAGTCTTAAACAGAAACTACAGGGAAGACGGCGTTTACGAATCATGGGGTGCGGGACATCACCTTGAACGACGTTTTGCCTCGGAGATTGTCTTTGACATGCTCGTGGATATGGTGCCTGTGATAAGTTTTGAAAACCCGAAAGAAAAAAGCACCTTTTTCAACTATCGCTACAGGTGGAACGGAGAATATATGCATATCGGGGCAGGAATGGGAGGCGGGTACCTATTGGGCGGGAACAAGAGCACCGTTTTCACCCCGACGGGATGGCGCAGCGGAGCGGCC
>CAYOWY010000146.1:0-3821 GCA_964407805.1 uncultured bacterium
ATATGTGAGAGTTCGGGATGAAGGAGAGAGAAAAATGGCAAGAAAACCTTCGGTAATGAAGAGGCAGAGGCAGGAAGCAAAAAGAAGAACATTCAACAGAATGAAGAAGTCCGCTGCAAAAACGGCTGTGAAGGAAACCAGGAAAGCAGTTCTCAACCAGGACGAAAAATCCGCTGAACTGTTGAAGAAAGCCTACAAATCCATAGACAGAGCCGCCGCAAAGGGCGTAATCCACAAAAATGCCGCCGCAAGAAAGAAAAGCCGGCTTGCGAAGTTTAAAAATAAATACGGCGTCAAGACGGGCTCAACCAAATAGCAGGTAGATAAGAAAGATTTCAAGCTCCGCTCCCGGGCGAAGCCTGCCTGTTTTCAGGTTAAAATCCAGTTTATGCAGTTCCGCATACTTATTCAATATTAGCTTATCGGCTTTTTTCTGCTTCCTGACAGTATTCCTCAAGTACATGCATGCGGCGCTGACGGCGCTTGTGAAATCCACCGGATTATTCTTTATGTGCTCCCTGAAGAGCCGTAGCAGGTTGTCGTTTTTCCCCCAGGGGCTTGAACGGAAAATGGCGGGGAAAAGGGCGTCCCTGTCAATCTCCTGTTCGGTTTCTTCATCAACGAACTCTTCAAGCGGCTCCTTTACGCTCTTTCCGCTAAGTATGATGCAGATGTGGTCGGGAGGGTTCTCAAAATATTCTCTCAATATCCTGCTTCCTTCGGTGTTTATATTCTCGCAGTTTCTGATAAAGAGTATCTTTTTAGGGGAAAAGACCGGTAGAAATTCGATGTCTTCAAGTATTTTCTGAAACGGCACCTCGTCGGCAAATACGCTTTTCACGTCAAAATCGCCAAGACCGTACTTTTCTATGAGCTTGAATTTGATATCTTCCGCTCTTTCCTGCATCCCGAGGATTATATGATTTTCAGAATCTTTTTTTTTCATCTCTTGTCAAGAACCATGAAATAGATTTTTTCGGCAAGCTTTTGCGATATTTTCTCAAGGACGTAATCTTCCCTGAATTCTTCCGCCAGGGAAACGGGAAGGGTTTCCTTAACCGTCCCGGTGAATATATTTTCCCCGTTTTTGAAAAGGGATATTTCTGTTTCCGTATAAAAACCTGCTATGGCTATGTTCTTGGAGTCTTTTCGCGAAAAAAATACCGGCTCCTTTTTCCAGCTGTTAATTCTTAAATGCAGGACATAATTCGCCGCGGCTTCGGAATTGACGAGGGAAAAATCGGGGTACTCAACAAATGCCTTTCTCATGGCTTCGGAAAGATAAATATCCGCGAGCGGCTGTGACGAATAGTTCAGGACGGGCTTAACGTTTATGTTCGGCTGTCCTCCCGTAACGAATTTATATCCGCATCCGCTAAGAAGAAGGCATGCGCTAATCAGAAGCGCCAATCTTTTTGGCCGCAGTTTTGCCATATTCGGTTTCCGGGTAATCTTGTGCGAGTATCTTATAATAGTATTTTGCCGCATCCTTTTTCCCCGCACGCTCGTAAAAGACGGCTATCTCAAAATATTTCTTCGCTTCCCTTTCGGACAGGCGGTCCCTGATTGAGATAACATCCTGTTTGTATACGCTCTCCGGATAGAGTTTGAGGAAAGAGTCTATCTTTTTCCCCACCTCGGCGTATTGCTTCGTATCTTTAGAAACATCCGGAGTCTCAAAAAACTCCGCCCTTAGAAGGTTATACTTCGCCTCTTCAATAACCGCAGGGTCTGTATACCTCGTCGCTATACCCTCAAAAACCTCTTTTGCCTTTCCGAACTCTTTTATCTCAACGTAAAACTGTCCCAACTGCATGGCTTTTTCAGGGGTGTTCTCACCGTAGGGATGGCTTTCAACCACCGTTGCCATCATCTTGCCTCTTTCTTCCTGTTTGCCGAGGTATTTTATTGAACTCTTTTTAAGGGTTTCTTCGGCTATTGCGGACTGCCTCTTTACCGCCTCCATCACAAGAGGAGAAGACGGGTAGCCGTCCACTATCTTCTGGTAGTAATTGAAAGCTTCTTTTACATCTCCAAGCGACTGATATATCTCCCCGAGGGCGAAACAGGACTGCGGCGCGTATTCCGTGCCGGCGTAGTGTTTCACCAGTTTTTCATGTTCGGCGATGGCTTTTTTGACAACTCCGTCCTTCCTGTATTTCTCCGCCAGCTTAAACTGCTCTTCCGCCGACTCCTGCACCGCATATTTCGGGTTTACCCACCTGCCTGTTTTTGGCGTCCATTCCCAGTAGGCGAAACCGCGCAATGCCGTGAGCAGAAACAGTATAACCGCTATTTTTTGTATTTTTAACATGTAGCTCCTTGTCCGACCTATTGTATCTCTTTTCCCCCTCCCCGTCAATCAATCATATAAAAGAAAAAGGCGCTGCATTTATTCAGCGCCCCCTTCCCGAAACAAACTTCTTTATTATTTACAGCAACATCCTTTCTTCTTCGGTGCCGCTTTTTTCTTTGCTACCTTTTTCACTGCTTTCTTAACTGCCTTCTTTGCTACCTTCTTCACTGTCTTCTTTGCCATTGTTCCTCCTTGTTTTCATTTTCATTGTACTCTTCTTTCTCTTAACAGTCAATCCGCGTTTTAACAGAAGATTTTTCATAGGCCTTTCAATTATTAAAGAGGTGTCCGAAGAACGAAAAGTAATAGCGCTCCGATAGATAAGCTGTTATGAAAAAGTTTTGGAAAGATAATATGGATTAGAGAGAATCAAGGTCGAGGTAGTTGGGGCCTTTTTTAACGTCCACTTTAAGCGGGACTTTCAGTTCCATCACGGTCTCCATGATACTCCTTACGTTCGCCGATATCTTTTTTTCCTCGCCAGGGAAGACCTCAAAAAGCAGTTCGTCGTGTATCTGAAGGACCAGCCTGCTCTTCAGTTTTTCCGCCGTGAAGTATTCGTAAACTTTGTTCATGGCGAGCTTGATCAGGTCCGCGGCCGAGCCCTGAACGGGCATGTTTATTGCGGCGCGTTTTGCGAATTCTTTCAGGTTTTTGTTGGCGCTTTTTATGTCGGGGATGTAACGTCGCCTTTTAAGTATCGTGGAGACATAGCCGTCTTTTTCCACTCCGGCAAGGGTTCTGTCCATGTAGCTTTTAATACCCTTGAATTTGGAGAAATATTCTTTTATGAAGTTCTCGGCGTCTCTTACCGGAATTTTAAGTTCTCTTGAAAGTCCGTATGAGCTCATACCGTAGAGAACCCCGAAGTTTATGGTCTTTGCCATCCTCCTGCGGTCTTTCTGTTCAACGGCGGGCGAGGAGGGAGTGAAAAGGGAATCCTGTGCAAAGAGGATGTCCGCTGTTTCACTGTGAATGTCCTTGTTCTTCCTGAAGGCGTTGACAAGATACTCGTCATCGGAGAAATCGGCGAGGATGCGCAGTTCTATCTGGTTGTAGTCAAAAGAGTAAAGAACGTTGCCTTCTTCGCAGGAGAAAGCCCTTCTGATTTGACTGCCCCGCTCTGTCCTTACCGGTATGTTCTGCAGGTTGGGGTTGCTGCAACTCAAGCGGCCGGTGGAGGTTGACACCTGGTTGAAGGTCGGATATATCCTGCCGTCTGCCGGGTTTATGAATGGGATTAGTCCTTCGGCATAGGTTGACTTGAGTTTGTAAAGCTCCCTGTATTCAAGGAGCAGCTTAGGGAGCGGGTGCTTGTCGGCAAGCTCCTGCAGTACTGATGTGTCGGTGGAATAGCCGGTCTTGGTTTTCCTCTGCGCGGGGAGCTTCAGCCGGTCAAACAGGATTGCCGCCAGCTGTTGGGATGAGTTGATATTGAAGACTTCGCCCGCCTCCATGTATATCC
>CAYOWY010000147.1:0-522 GCA_964407805.1 uncultured bacterium
CTTACAAGTATATCTATTTCTTTTCTGCATTTTTCCATATGATTTTATCTCGGTTATTCCAAATTATATTCTATAACCGTGATCGGTAAATTGCAAATTTTATTTAGCGCTCCGGCATATGTTTCTGCGCGGTTTGAAAAATGTTATAATCTTTGAAAGAAAATACTTTCAACAGCGGAGGTTATTTGTGCAATACAGAGAACTTGGAAAGTCCGGCATAAAAGCTTCGGTTGTGGGGCTGGGTACTTGGGCGATAGGCGGATGGATGTGGGGCGGGACGGAAGAGAAGGAATCGATAGAAACGATTAAATCCGCTCTGGATGCGGGCATCAACCTGATTGATACCGCACCGATATACGGTTTCGGGCTTTCCGAGGAGATTGTCGGAAAAGCGTTAAAAGGCATCCGCAGCAGGGCTGTGCTTGCGACAAAATGCGGTCTGGTATGGGACAGGGAAGAAGGTGAGTATCATTTCACTTCCGACGAGAAAACCATACGCAAGGGTTCGGGCGACATGAAGGT
>CAYOWY010000147.1:532-3812 GCA_964407805.1 uncultured bacterium
CTCCTGTGTCCTTAAGGTCGGAGATTGATATGAGCCTTCGCCGTCTCGGCACGGATTACGTAGACCTGTACCAGACGCACTGGCAGGATGCAACGACACCCGTTGAAGACACGATGAATGAGCTCCTGAAGCTTAAACAGGAGGGGAAGATAAGGGCGATAGGGGTGAGCAACGCCGGTGTCGGCCATCTGGAAAGCTACCTGAAAACAGGACAGGTTGATACGGACCAGGAGAGTTACAGCATGCTTGACAGAAAAAAAGAAAAGGACAACATCCCTTATTGCGAGAAACGGGGTATTTCGTTTCTTGCGTATTCTCCTCTCGCGAGGGGGCTGCTTACAGGAAAGGTTGCTCCTGATTTCGTTTTCAACGATGGCGACCACAGAAGGGACAACTTTCTTTTCAACAGGGGAAACAGGATGAAAGTGCGCAGGATGCTTGACGAACTCGGAACTTTTACGGAAAAATATAAAGCAACTTTTGCCCAGCTGGCAATTGCATGGGCTTTCCATCAGAAGGGATGCACACATGCTCTTGGCGGAGCGCGCAGGCCCGGACAGGCGCTGGAAAATGCGAAAGCGGGAGATATTAATTTAAGCGTGGAAGACCTCGCGGCAATCAACAAAATCATAGACAATTATTGAAAGGAAATCGCATGAAAAATACTCCTCTTTTCAAGACAATGGCGTTCCAGATTGACATTGCAAGACAGCCGGAGAGCTTGAAAACTCTTAAGAGAATTATAAAAGAGTGTGCGGGCTTTCACTTCAACCAGTGCCATCTTTACATTGAAAACTGCCTGCGGCTTGATTCTTTCCGCGAGGCGGGCAGGGGGTTGGACAAAAAGGAAATCCGCGAGCTTATTGAGTTTGCAGGGGAATGCGGAGTGGAAATAGTTCCCGGTTTAAACCTGCTGGGACATGCTGAAAGATTTTTTGCGCACAGTTCCTTTGAGCGCATGAGCGAGGTGAGGGAAGGGCCGAGGCATCCGTGGCAGAACTGGAAAGATTGTTTATGCCCTTCTCTTGAAGACACGAAGAAATGGGCGGCGTCGGTGATAGCCGAGGTTGCGGAGATTTTTCCGTCCGCCAACATCCATGCGGGGCTTGACGAGACGTTTGAACTCGGTTCGTGTTCCCTTTGCAGAAAGAGGGCGGAGGAGGAAGGCATCGGGGGGATTTTTGCGGAGCATGCGAATTTCCTTAACGCCGAGATAAGAAAACATGGCAGGGTCATGTGGATGTGGGCCGACATGTGCTTCAAATATGATAACGTGCTGAAGCGGCTGTCAAAAGACATAGTCATGGTCGACTGGTATTATAATATCGTGAAAAAATGTCCCGATGCTGACTTTTTCAACTGGCGCAGGATAGACAGCACAAATATACTGCTTGAAAACGGGTTTAAAGTTGTGCTCGGAGGGAAGCTGGGGGTTTTTCCTGATATTGAAAACACGGTTACTTTTGCGCGTTACGGGGAGGGGCTGGGGATTGACACCTATCTTGCAACCGAATGGGAAGGGAGCGGCAGGTTTCAGGATAACGTGATACTTAACCGCTGTATGACGGGACATATATTATGGACGGGCAGAATACCTTCATGGGAGGAAACGGGGAAAAGCCTTCTGCCGGAATATACAAAAGAAGAACAGAGAAATTTTCTCATGACTCTGATGATGCTGGATAACAATTACGGAACTGCAAATGATGCGTTAAAAGCTCAGAAGCAGTCCATCCTGCACAAAGCCGTCAGAAGCGATGTTTTACAGCGCGGCGTTGAATACGGCAGAAAAAAAATTGAGGATGAACTGCGGTACACCGCAAGGAGCATGATTAGAACGGATTATAAAGAATCAAAAGCGCTGCTTCTTCAGAAAGACCGTTTGAATACGGTCATAGCGCAATGCGAAGAGTGGGTTGAGCTTCTTGGCGAGTTGGCGGCATATTACGGGGAAAAGAAGGAAGACAGAGAAATTTACGGGAAGGCGGAGAAGATAATGGATGAACTCGTCGGGCTTAAGAGCAAAACAGAGATATTCAGTCAAAATCCCGTTATTGAAAACTATCCTTTTGCACCGGCGGAAATAGTGCTGGAAACGCTCACTATGGATCTTTGCGCAACCGCCTGCGAAATAAAGACTTCCTCCGACGGGAAGTTTTACGAGAAAATTTATGACGTTGCGGCAATACCCCAGGGAAGTGAAAAATCTATTTCGGAAATCCGGATCCCTGTGAGCGGTGTTCCCTCTTTTGTGCGGCTGTCAATCGGCGGATATGCCCGCATCGGGATTATGGGGATAAGATACGAAACGCCGGAAGCGGAATTCCTTCCAAAAAACGTTATTGAGTTTGGCGGTGCGGTGATTGACGCTCAACACCTTCTCGCATGGGACAGGAAAGCTGCGCTGTTCAACGAGCCGGACGTGGAGAGCAAGTGGAAAAAGGACAGTAAAGAATTTCAGGAAAACTACGTCCTTTTGAAATTCTGAAGAGTCGGATGCAATCATTATTCGCTGATAGACGACCGCTTCAGAAACCGCCCGGCAGGGCGCGGGTATTTATCGTGTATATTATTAAAGCAATGGTATAATGAAATAAATGATTGCCGGAGAAAACAATGAAGAAATTATACACTCTGATGGCGCTTGTTTTGGTTTTGCTTCTGGGTATTGCGTGCGGCGGCGGGGGAGGTTCATCCGCCGCACTGCCGGTACTGCCAGAGGGGCAGTTATATCTCTTTGAAGAGGGCATGGATACCTTTTTTGAAGGCACTTCGGTCTACGGCTCTTTCAACAGGGAATATATGGCGGTTACTGAAGAGATGGACAGCGCGCAACTGGTTCTGCCCGCAAATCTTGACGGGACAGTCTGGGCGTACGGGGTTTTCCTTTTTTTAAATGTTACGGCGAGGACGGGATAATTCTTGCCATTGAACCGGACGATGAAACGGAGGAGATGGCGCGGCTTGCAGTCGCTTTCCACCCGAGAGGTATCAATTTTACGCAGGAAACCCTTGATTTCATAGCCGAGGACCCTACAAACCTGTCTATTATCGTGGATATAGTGAACCGGCTGGATTCGGGAGGCACGTCAACCGCTTTTCTGAATGCGCACAGCTCCGGTATTACCATAAAAGCAAACGGTCAGTACAGGAGGGTGGACAAGAAAGACGCGGATGATATTGTGGAATTGCTGTATTCAAGGATACCTTCCGAATACTCATGGCTGATAAGCAGGGATACTCTGCGCAGTTACATAAGCCAGCAGTTATACCATTCCTC
>CAYOWY010000148.1:0-3268 GCA_964407805.1 uncultured bacterium
GGCGTTTAAGAATGCCCCTCTGATTCCTTTTGTAACTGCCATACGGCTTTCCAACAAACCTTCCATATAACAACAGTGCGATGAATTTTATCCTGCCGTAGCTCGTTTTTTTCTGAGAGCGCAGGAGGACGCACCGCTACATTCCCCCTCACCTTCAATCCTCTCCCCAACGGGTAGAGGAAACAGTATGTAATGGAAAAAAAAACGGAGAAAAGGTATAATGTTTGCTTGCCATGGAACCTAAATCTATCAGCATCAGAGGTGCTAAAGAGCACAATTTAAAAAATATAGACCTTGATATTCCGAGAAACCAGCTTGTTGTCATTACAGGAATATCCGGCTCGGGAAAATCATCTCTCGCCTTTGATACCCTCTATGCCGAGGGCCAGAGAAGATACATAGAAAGTCTTTCAGCATATGCCAGGCAATTCCTTGAGCAGATGAAAAAACCGGACGTGGACCATATAACCGGACTGCCTCCGGCAATCGCCATTGAACAGAGAAAAGCCGCTTCAAATCCGCGTTCAACCGTAGCCACCACAACAGAGATATACGATTATCTCCGCCTCCTATTCGCAAGGACGGGCATACCGCACTGTCCGGAGTGCGGCAGGGTTATATCAAGACTGTCATCAACGGAAATCACGGACAAGATAGCGGGCAATGCCCCCCTCACCCCAACCCTCTCCCCTAATGGGAGAGGGGGAAAAACAGAAGGGAAGAAGGGAGAGATTAAGATTCTTGCGCCAATAGTCAGGGGACGGAAAGGCGAGTATAAAAGTATCTTTGAGCAGGTGAGGAAAAGCGGTTTTCTGATGATGCGGGTGGACGGAAAATTCTACGACGTTGATGAAGATATAAAACTCGCCCGTTATAAGATGCACAGCATAGACGTGCTTGTTGACCAGTTCGTGCCGGAAGAGGAAGACAGGAGCAGGATTGCGGAAAGCGTGGAGACCGCACTGAAGGTGGGAAAGGGGCTGATGATAACTCTCCGGGGCGGGGAAGAAACCCTTCACAGCGAGAATTATTCCTGCCCCCACTGCAACGTCGGCTTTGAAGAGCTTTCCCCGCGGATGTTCTCCTTCAACAGCCCGTACGGCGCCTGCCCGGAATGCAAGGGGCTGGGATTCCTCATGAAGGTGGACCCGGAGCTTGTCATCCCTGACAAAACAAAATCATTCAGAGAGGGAGCGATTAAACCCTGGCAGGATGCGGGGGGCAAAGGGCTTTTCCTCTACTACAGAAGCCTGCTAAGGGGGGTTCTGAAATCAATAGGCAGGAATATTGACGACCGGCCGTGCGACTTGAGGAAAGAAGAGCTGAACATTATCCTCAACGGTTCCGAAGAACACGGCTTTGAAGGCGTCATCCCCAATCTGGAACGGCTGTTTCATCAGACGGAAAGCCAGTACAGGAAGGAAGAGATACTCAAGTATATCCGCGAAGTCACGTGTCCCTTATGCAAAGGCGGACGGCTGAAAAAAGAATCCATGGCGGTAAGGGTTTCAGAAAAATCAATTATGGAAGTTACCGCGATGTCCATAAAAGAGGCGAAAAAGTTTTTTAACGGCATCAACCTTCGGGAAAGGGATAAAATTATAGCGAAACAGATACTCAAGGAGATAATAAGCCGACTGATTTTCATGGAAGAGGTCGGGCTTGACTACCTCACTTTAGACAGGATGACGCATACGCTTTCCGGAGGCGAAGCGGAGAGGATTAAACTGGCGACGCAGATAGGTTCGGGGCTTGTCGGGGTAATCTATATACTGGACGAACCCACAATAGGACTTCACCAGAGGGATAACTTGAAACTCATCAGCACCCTGAAGCAGTTGAGGGACCTGGGCAATACCGTTGTCGTGGTCGAACATGACGAGGAAACCATCAGAAGCGCCGATTATGTGGTGGACCTCGGGCCCGGAGCGGGCAAACACGGGGGAAAAGTTGTATCAGAGGGGACTCCGGAAGAAATACAGAAAGATGCAAATTCGGTTACCGGAATGTATCTGTCGCGCAAGATTGAAATACCCGTGCCCAAAAAGAGAAGGAAGGGAAACGGAAGATACATTCAGATACTCGGCGCAAAACACAACAACCTTAAAAACATAAGCGTGCAGATACCGCTGGGAATGTTTGTCTGCATAACGGGAGTCTCGGGTTCCGGCAAGAGCAGTCTTGTTGAGGACATTCTTTACAAGGGACTGAAGAAAATTCTGTACAAATCAAAGGAAGAACCGGGAAACCACGACGCTATCCTCGGAGTGGAGGAGATAAATAAGGCTGTGGTCATAGACCAGTCTCCCATAGGAAGAAGTCCCCGTTCAAACCCCGCAACGTACACCAATGCTTTCACGCATATAAGGCAGTTGTTCGCCAATACGGAAGAGGCGAGGATACGCGGCTATAAGCAGGGAAGGTTCAGCTTCAATGTGAAGGGCGGCAGATGCGAGGCGTGCATGGGAGAAGGCATAACAAAAATAGAGATGCACTTCCTGCCCGACGTCTTCGTGCCCTGCGAGATATGCAAGGGAAAAAGATACAACAGGGAAACGCTGGAAATCTTTTACAAGGGAAAAAATATATCGGACGTGCTGGAGATGAAGATAGAAGACGCTTTGGATTTCTTCGGAAAGGTCCACTCAATAAAGGAAAAACTGCAGACGCTGAACGACGTGGGGCTGGGATATATAGAGCTGGGGCAGTCCGCAACCACGCTGTCCGGGGGCGAAGCGCAGAGAGTCAAGTTATCCTCCGAGCTGTCAAGAAAAGGAAACGAAAAAACGCTTTACATCCTTGATGAACCGACTGTCGGACTGCACACCGCCGACATAGATAAACTGCTGAAGGTTCTAAACAACCTTGTTGAAAAAGGGTCCACGGTGCTTCTCATAGAGCACAACCTTGACATTATAAAATGCTCCGATTATATCATTGACCTGGGACCGGAAGGCGGGGACAGGGGAGGATATATCGTGGCTGAAGGCACTCCGGAACAAATTTCCCGAAGGAAAAAATCCTATACGGGACAGTTTCTCGTCTCCCACCTTCAGAAGTGTGAATAACCCGCAGGTTTGATTTCAACAACTTTTCCTTTACCGGAGACGCCTGTAAATTTCTTTTCCTTTGTTATTTCCCCGATAGCCTCAAGATCGGTTAAAACGCCTGTTGAAGTTTCAGATTGTGTTGTAAAAACAGCTTTTACACCGACATTGTTATCAAGAACCTTCTTTATTTCCTCTGGCATTACAGAACGTCCCCATTC
>CAYOWY010000148.1:3278-3770 GCA_964407805.1 uncultured bacterium
TAAATTTCTTTTCCTTTGTTATCTCGCCGATACAGGTCACGGGAAGGGAGCCGACTCTTGCAGGGACTTTATTTCTGTATGCGGCAGGAACTGTAAACAAGAGTTCGTAATCTTCCCCGTCGTTTAATGCGTGAAAAACAGCGTACTTTCCGGTTCTGCCCATCTTAACCGCATCATCGGAAACTGGTATTTTATCAAGGAAAATTCTGAAACCTGCGCCGCTTGCAAGAACCATCCTGGCAAGGTCGGAGGAAAGGCCGTCAGAAATATCCATCATTGCGTTCACCTGCACCTTTCGTATAATTTTTCTGCTTTCCTTTATCCTGGGCATGATATTGAGATGTTTTCCCGCCAGCGTACCGCCGAGTTTTCCTGTTACAAATATTGCGTCTCCGGGTTTTGCGCAACTTCTAAGCTTTAGGTATTTCTTCTCAACCCTGCCGGCAAGGGAAACATCAATAAACAAAACCGGCGACCTCGCGAGATTTCCCC
>CAYOWY010000149.1:0-1086 GCA_964407805.1 uncultured bacterium
TGCCGGCGCGGTTCTTGCCCCCGTAAATCTTATTCTGGCCAAATCAGCCGTCAGGACAGTTTCAGTGCAGATAATGACGCCTTCCGTGATTCCGCTGAAATACTTTGACTTTCTCATCGTCCCTTTCCACGATTATTTAAGAATCAAAAACAGAAAACCCGGAAATCTCACTGTCACGCTCGGAGCTCCAAACCTTATTAATGAAGATTTTCTCGCGCAGGAAAAAATCAAGCTCGGAGAAATGATTCATATTCCCGCCGGAAAGCGGAGAATCGGAGTTGTCATCGGCGGGGACGACCAGAACTACGGCATCCCCGTAAGTTTCATGCAAAAGCTTACGGATGTCCTGCGGAAAGCGGAAGAGAACTGCGTTTTTCTATATACCACCTCAAGAAGAACGCGGGAAGAATCCGTCTTTTATCTTCAGAATTTTTTGCAAGACAGACGTTCAACGGTATATGCCGAGTAT
Source organism: uncultured bacterium (assembly GCA_964407805.1). Taxonomy (GTDB): domain Bacteria; phylum Ratteibacteria; class UBA8468; order B48-G9; family JAFGKM01; genus JAFGKM01. The sequence goes on from CAYOWY010000149.1 coordinate 470, forward strand.
CCCGGATATTCCGAAACATCTCATTACCCCGGGATGCTGTCGCTCTGCGACCTTATAATCGTCACGGAAGACAGCGTAAACATGATTTCTGAAGCCGCATCCTGCGGCAAGCCTGTTATTATCCTTCAAGTGGAAAGGAAAAAGCGGAAAAAACTTGTATTTGACCTTACTATTGAAAATTTTTGCGAAAAAGGTTATGCTGAATATCTGCCACTAAGCGGGCTTGATACCCTGACTGAAAAAGTAGAAACGGCGTGCGGCCGCTCATATAATACACTCAAAGAGGCGGAAGAATGTGCCCGAAAAATATTAAAGACATTAAAATAAAGAAAATCCTTGTCATCGGATCGGATTCCCTTGCCTGCAATCTTTTGCTGACTCCGGCCATGAAAAAAATCAAGGAAACTTTCAGGGATGCGAAGATGGACATAATCGCAGGGCCTTCGGCGTCCGAGTTTGCCGCATTGCATCCTTTCTTTGATGATTACATTCAATATAACATAAAAAATCCGTTCGCATTTTTAAAAAAGGCCAGACATAAAAGATATGATTTAATCATATCACTCGGCTCAAACCATCTCACGCCCTATTTCCTTCGCGGAAAATACAGACTTTCA
>CAYOWY010000149.1:1096-3758 GCA_964407805.1 uncultured bacterium
TTTTTTTGGAAATATTTATTCTCCGAAAAGAATTTCACGATGGCATCTGACCTTGCGTTCAATTTCATTGAACCTTTTTTCGGAAGGGAGAAAAGTCCGCGCATATTTTTTCCCGTAAGCGAGCACGAGAGAAACGCTGCGGATGAACACCTTAGAAGCGACGGAATGAAGCACTCGGAAAGATTTATAGTCATTGCCCCGGCAGCAGATGCGGGAATGAAACCATGGTCAGCGGAAAAGTTCGCAAAGACGGCGAAAGAACTTATGAGAATTTACGAGATGCCGGTAATTCTTGCGGGACATGAAAAGAGCCGTAAATATGCGGAAAAAGTAAAAACTCTCATAGGCGGAGGAAACGTCTTCAACTATTGCGGTTCCGGCACAGGGGAAACGGTCGCCCTTCTTAAGAAGGCGGGATTGCTCATCACGGGCAATCTGGACTATATTCACCTTGCAGGGGCCGCAGACTGCCCGGTTGTAGCCGTTTTCGGACCAGGGAACCCCTACAGATATGGCCCCGCCGGTACAAAAAACATCGTGGTCCACAGCAGTCTTGGATGTTTCCCCTGCAACGCCGTAAAGCGGTGCAGAAGGCGCTTTCAGTGCCTTGAAAAAATAAAAACCGACCAGGTACTCAAGGCCGCCATGCTCATCATTGACAAAAAAGAACAGCCTCTTCTCTTTGATTTCTGAAACAGACTGAATGTTGACGCATATGCGAATTACATGCTAAAATAGTATGTAAGTATGTATATGAAATACGGAGGCACTAAAATGAAAATCATGGAACGGGGACAGGTAACAATTCCCAAGAAATACAGGGAGCAGTACGGAATATCCCAGAATACCGAGATTGATTTTGTTCCGAAAGAAAACGGCCTTCTTATAAAAAAGAAAAGTGCCGGCAATACGCCTTTCAGGGAAGTTTACGGCATTTTGAAAAAGAAAGGTCAGACCGACTCCTACATTGAAAAAATAAGGGGGCGATAAATGATTACGGCTATAGACACCAATGTCCTTCTTGACATATTCCTTCCGGACCCGGTTTTCGGCGAGAAGTCCTTATCCATGCTGGAAAAGTCCTTTGAACAGGGAGCTCTTGTCATATGCAACATAGTGTATGCAGAGCTTGTACCACAGTTCAAGGAGAAACACATTCTTGATTCAACACTTAAGAAACTAAACATAAACATTCTCCCCGTCAACAACGAAGCATCTTTCCTTGCGGGAAAAAACTGGCTCGCCTATAGAAAAACAAAAAAAGACAGAGCGCGTATTATCACTGATTTTCTTATAGGCGCTTTCGCCTGCATCCAGGCCGACCGCTTTTTAACCAGAGACAGAGGGTTTTACCGCAGGTATTTTTCGGACATACGGTTAGCATGAAAATACTAAGAGTTCTTCCTTCAATGGATTTTGGCGGCATAGAAAGAGGCGTATACGATTTTTCTTTGAAGGCAACGGAGCTCGGACACCAAGTCATAGTAGTTAGCGGAGGAGGCAGGTTTGTCTCTCTCTTAACGGGCAAAGGAATTAAATGGCATAATCTTCCCATGGAGAGGAAAAACCCGGCAGTATTTTTCAGGTCATGCCGACGGCTTAAGAAAATCATACAACGGGAAAAGCCTGACATCCTTCACGCCCAGAGCCGCTTCCCATGCTGGATTGCCTGCCATGTCATGAAATCATTCCATGGAATGCCGTGGGTTACCAGCATCCACAATTTCCATACCGCCCGATGGTACAGCCAATCCGTGGGGAAGGGAAATCTGGTTATAACTGTCAGCAGAGCGTTGAAAAACTACGCGGTGGAATACCTGCGGATACCGGAGGACAGAATACGCGTCGTATATAACGGAATTGACGAAGCATTCCTCGGGATAAAGAAAACCCGAAGGGAAACTCCGACAATAGGAATGATTGCGCGGTTCAGCGCATGGAAAGGGCATTTTTTCTTTCTGGAGGCAGTCAAAAAAGTACGCGAAGAAGGCCTCAACGTAAATGCTCTCATAGTAGGAAGCGGCAGTGAAAGATACGGGACGGAACTTGAAAAATGGATATCGGAAAACCGCATGGCTGAAGCCGTAAAAATAGTCCGTATGGACGGCAGGGAAGCTCTGGAAAACATAGATGTTCTCGTCGTCCCCTCCATTGAACCGGAAGGATTCGGAAGAACCGTAGTTGAAGCTCAGATGTCAAAAACGCCCGTCATCGGCACCGGCATCGGAGCCGTGCCGGAACTGATAGAGGACAGTAAAACGGGTTTTCTTGTTGAGCCCGGCAATGCCGGACAGATAGCCGATAAAATCCGGTTTATTCTCACTAACCCTGACGCCGCCTCATCAATGGCTTATACCGCCTTTGAAAATGCCGTCAAAAACTTCACTGTATCTCACATGGCGGCGAATACCCTTGACGTATACGGTGAACTGCTTAAAGAATAAAATGAAAAAGAAAAAAGGACCTTTGATAATTGATTTTACAGGAAGGTCAGGCGCAGGCAAAACTTATATTAAAAATGAGGTTTTGAAGCATCTTTCTTCTGATTACAAATGTTTTGACTTCTCCGATTATGAGGTTTCCCTGTCAGATTACTTGATTTTCATTTTTACTTCTCCAAACTCTTTTACAGCTTCTCTGTACCTCGTATTTTTCCATATTC
>CAYOWY010000150.1:0-3752 GCA_964407805.1 uncultured bacterium
AACGGAACAAGAAGGAAAGGTTCTCTGTACTTGGCTACGGGTTTCTTCGCAGGCGCGGCTGACACCTTTTCCTTTGCCGGTACCGCCTCTTTTTTCCTGAATCCCGCATGAATTTATGCGCGGAATCGGCCGACTTCGCAACCGAGGCGACGGCTGCGGCATCGTTTATCTTTCGGGCTTCTCCGGTCAAAGATGCAATATGAGCAGCAGACTTTTTGTCTATGGGGACCGCAGGTATTATTACAGGCAATACGGCTGTCGCCGGTTTTTCCTGCGCGGCCGAAACTTTCTCCGTTGCGGCCTCTTTTCGCAGAAGTTTCCCTTCCCTGCGCTGTTCGTTAAGGAGTTTGCGCTCCCTGATGAATTCAAGAAGTTCTTCCTTCCTCTTATTATTGACTGCAGGCTTATTGACTGCCGGCAGTACCGCAGGCGCAGCAGGCCGGGCCGGCCGGCGCAAAACGGAGGCTTCCGCCTTCTTTTTCAGAAGCTCCGCTTTTTTAAGCGCCTTTTCTTCCTTAATGCGCGCCGCCGCTATTTTCCTTTCGGCAAGAGCCGCCTGTTTTCCAAGGAGGCGCTGATTATGTTCAAGAACCTGCTTTTCCTTCTTTGCATGAAGCAGTGCAATTATATCTTCTTTTTTCTTATTATTGCTTTCGGCAGGCTTTGCCTGTGCGGATGCCGGCTTAACGCCCTTGATTCCGGATTCTTTCACCGACTGCTTTTTAATTGCGGCCTTTTCTTCCCTTTTCTTAAGGGCTTCCAGCTTTCTGCGGTTTTTTTCCTCTTCCCTGCGTTCCGCCTCCGCTTTCTTAAAGGCGATTTTTTCTTCTCTCCTGCGTTTCTTTTCTTCTGTCCTCTTCTGCTTCTGTTCCTGCGCGGCGAGAGCGAGCTCCTTTCTCATTTCTTCTTTGGAAGAAGCGTTCTCAAGGAGTTTTTCTCTCCGTTTTTTTCTCCTGCTGCTGCCGTTGATATACGTCTTGTCGGATTCTTTCGGTTTTTCTTCTCTCTTCAAATCGGGCACAACATCTTTGCGGCTTTCGCTCAAAGGCATATCTTCTTTCTGGTTGGGCACAACTTTAATTTTTTTGTTTTCAATGAATTTCAACATCTGTTTTTTTCGCTCTTCCCTCGTCATAGCAGTTGTGCCCTTTCTGTTTTTCATCTTTATTCCCTAAGATTCGGTTCCGGTCCTTTTTATGATTACGGCGTTAATTCCCATTGCGGCTCTGAAAAGGCCTCCCTCTTTCCTTACGGAAAAATTCTTCAGCAGAAAATATGACGATGGATTTTCAATATATTTTAAAAACCTCATAATTTCGTTGCTTGTTCCGGCTACCCCCAGCTGTATGGGCAGAACCTGATAAAAAGCAACCTGCTGGGGAACCCCGGGCGTAATGCTTTCAACCGTCGTGACACCCGAATCAATGACAAGGCCGATAAGGTCCTTCACCACCTCAAATTGCAGAGTCAGAGTCGGAATCTGCTCCTGCGGAGAAAGCCCCGAAGTGGGAAATCCCAGGGATGCGGGAAGCTGTACCTTCCTTTTATCCGCTCTCTTGTAAAGACGGTCTTGAGAGAAATACAGGAACTCCTTAAATTCAACCGACGGATACATCGTGAACTCGGGAACAATGGGGGTTGCGGTTGAAAAATTGTTCATGAGAAAATCAAATTTGCGCTCCATCTGAACTTTCTCCATCTTCAGCGCCTCTATAAGCCGCGGCGACGGGGCTTCAGATTCTTCCTTTTCATACTTGGTTACCTGCGCGTGCTTGGTCTTTATCTCTTCCTCAATGGCCTTTATGTCCACGCGCATCTTCTTGTTTACGTAATAACCGGCAACTATAATCCCGATAACAAGTACCAGGGACAGAAGAAGCGCATTTTTCTTTAAAATGCTTTTTATCTTTTTCATTGCAGTTCCAGTAATAATGAAAACTGAAGCTTTTCGTTACCCTGGCTGACTTCGCATGAATTTATCGCTACGGATTTCATAAAAGTCAGCTTGGACAGATCGGTAACGTATGTCTTGAAATCGTTGAAGGCGGTTTTTATGTCGCTTATCACGATTTCCCCGTTAAGAGTGAATACCTTCTCCTCCTCAACTTTGATGGACACAGCCTGCTGTCCTCCTGGAGCCGCGGCTCCCCCCTCGCCCGGAGGCATCCCTCCGGAAGGCATAGCTCCGGGAGGCATCGGCCCTTCCGGAGGCATACCCGGAGGAGGCTCGGGACCGCCGGGCGGCGGTCCGCCCGGACCGCCCTGCCCGCCTATCGGCGAAGCTGGGGCCTCTTCCTTGCCAGGGAAAAACGAAGTTATGTATATCCTGCTGCTCGGAAGGGAACTGCCAAGGGCAAGCGCCCTTTTCAGCCAGACATTTTTCTCGTCTATTACGCCCTGTATGGTACCAACCTGCCCCTCAAGCCCGCTTATCTCTCCGCGCAGTTTATCCACGTCGGGCTTGTATTTTTCGTACTGCTGGAGGTTGACCTCTATTTCGTTGAGAAGCCCGTTGAGCATTGTTCTTTCCTGGGTGATGAATAGCGCCGGCATGAGCGCGATAAGCCCTGCAACGGCTACGGACATATAAATGTACGGCCGGTTGTGCTTGAATTCCCTCACTCTCTCTATTTCTTCGGGAAGTATGTCCAGATTTACAAAGGTCCTTCCGATTTTCCTAAGCGCAATGCCGGTGAGAACCGCAAATTCCTGCTCCCTGCTCTTCAGCCCGGCGTACTCTTCGTCAAGCTCAACGTTGGCAAAAGGCGTAAAGTGGAAAGTGTTTATCCTGGCCTTATCCTGCATGAATTCCCTGAAATTCTTCAGCCCAGCGGTCTGCCCGCAGATATAAATCTCCTCCACTTCCGGGCCTTTCTGTGTAAAGCGCCAGTAGTCTATTGAGTTCTGTATTTCGGTATGAAGGTTTTCAACGTTCGGAGTTACGATGGGAATCTCCATGCCTTTTGCGATTTTATTTCCCTCGGCTTCCGCAAAGGAAACGGAATCAGCCTCGGAGATGGCGCCGGTAATCGCATCTCCGGCCGTGGTCAGAGATCGGATGAGAAGCTTTTCCTTATGATTGATGATAAGGTTTGCGGAAGTTGCGCCCACCTCCAGGATCGCCTGGCATTTTTCGTATGAGAACTGCGATGAGAAAACAAACGAATTAAGTACCGCAAACATGTCCGTGTCAAGGAAAACAGGGTCAATGCCGAGGCCGTGAAGGCGCGACAGGAAATCGCTGATAAGGTCTTTTTTTACGGCGCCCAGCAGAACGTTGTAGCTCTGGGGCGTCTCGCTCAAAATCTGGTATTTCCATTCCACCATTTCAAGAGGGAACGGTATCTGCTGCTGAACTTCGTATTTTAATATGTCCCTCAGTTTTTTTATGGGCACCTTGGGAACGGAGAGAGTCCTGACAAGAACGCCCCTGCCCGGAAGAGAAGCATAAAATGTTTTTGACGGCTGGCTCTTTATGAAATTCTTGCCTTCCGTCCTTATGAAGTCGTCCCTTTCTTCGAGAGAGACGGGGATGGTCATTTCATCATAGTAATTAATCCTTGCCTTTTGACCGAAACTCTCAATATCGCACACCCTGATCTTGGTGCTTCCGATATCAACGGACAAGGATTTTCTGCCGCCTATTCTCATTTACACCTCTCGTGTCCAATCTGAAAACACATACGTTCCGGGAAACGAGTTGCGGGGGACCGATTTGAACGGCCGACCTCCAGGTTATGGGCCTGGCGAGC
>CAYOWY010000151.1:0-3741 GCA_964407805.1 uncultured bacterium
AATATGGGTATGAAAAGCGTACGGCGCTACCTCTTTGTATATTCCGCTCAATTCGTCCACCTTGTATCCGTACCAGCGGTAGTTCATGGTATCAAGGTTAGCTCCGAGGTATTTTGATTTCACGGTTTTGAGTATTTCCAACTGGAAGACAATGTCGTTTGTCACCGTGCCGTGGTTGTCCAGCGCAAGGTATACGCCCTCTTTCTCCGCTATTTCCGCAACCCTTGATACGCCACTTATAACAAGGTCTTTATAATTTTTCTCCTCAACTCCATCTTTGGGCCAACCGCCGTCAATCCTCAACTGGTTGAAACCGAGGTCCTTGACTATCTTGCACATCTTTCCCACCATCCAAACCTGTTTGCTGACGTCCTCTTCGGTTTTCTGAAGGAAGTCGCTGCCGGAGGATATCTGTGAAATCTTTACGCCGTATTTCTGCAGGAGGCGGGCGGTTTCCTTAACGTTGTTTTCCGGTTTTTCAATATCTGGCCATACGTCTTTTCTCTGCAGTTCTACGTATTCCACACCGTTTTCTTTGCACCAGTTGAAGAGTTCTTCAAGAGAGAAGTTTGATATGTTGTAGTTGATTACGCCTATTTTTTCCATGGGTTTTCCTTCCTCGCAATGACAAGCAAAAAATCAGGTGAAGAGTCTGGCGATGAAGCTTTTCTTCACGCTGATTGCTTTGTACGGGCATACTTCAAAACAGCACAGACAATTTATACACTTTTTCCGGTCAAAATTCAAGTCTTTTGAGATTGCTTTCACCGGACAGACATGCGCGCAGGCATGGCATTTTTTGCACTGGGCGGCGTCTATCACGGGTATCGCCCTGAAATGCCTGCCCAGCAGGTTGAGTAACGGCCTGAATGCCCTGCTTGATATAATCGCGCCGGCGCGCCTGCCCGGGATGTCAAAGTCTTTCACAGGGACGAGTTCGTCTCCTGCAAGGGCAATTTCCGGGAGGCCGTATCTTTCACCGTATATCTTCAGATACGGGATATTCTCCGGTTTCATGCCGATGAGCTTACAGCAGGCGACATCAACGGCGACTGCGTTTATACCTCCAATGAGATATCCGGTCTCTCTTAATTTTCCGGCGGCCGGACCGCTTCCTTCCATTGATACGACGGCGTCTACTATGCTGAATGAGACGTAATCTTTTACAGCATAATAGTAATCCGCAATGAATTCGGAGAAATGAAGGGGCGAGACGAAGATGCTGTGCAGGACGCTCTTCCTGAACCCGGGGATGAGCCCGTAGAGATTTTTCACTGCGGCGGTGAGGATGGTTAGCCCGTGGGTTTTGAGCTTGGCGATGTTTACTACTTTAAATTCCTTCAGATAGTCGGTTACGGGGACTTCAATGTTTTTCCCCTTTACCCCCTCATCCTGACCTTCTCCCCTAAGGGGAGAAGGAAATAAAGGAGGGAGATCAAGTATGAAGGAGCCGCTGAATTTCACAAGGGGAGTTCCGGTTTCTTCGGAGACTTTTTTAAATCCGCATTTATCCCAGTAGAGCTCCGCCGGTTTGTTTATGTTCGCGGGGCTGTCGCCTATGATTTTTTCGGGGTTTTTGAAGTATCTTACGGCGGCCTCAACTACGGAAGGATGCGTTGTAACGCCTTCCTCCGGGGTTCTCGCCGAGAGCATGTTGGGCTTGAAAAGGATTTTCCCGAAGGAATCTTCGCCGATTCCGCAGAGCGCGAAGATTTTTCCGATCGCCTCGGCCACCGCCGCTTTCTCGTAGGAGACGCATTTTACGACCGCAACTTTTTCTTTCATGACCGTAGGATTATAGCATAATTTACCTGAGGTGTCCTTTGACACGGAAGATGGCGTTCTCTATAATAAGGAAGGACATGAGGAGGTGCGGATGACTGTAAGGGAGAGGTTTCACGCGGCAATGAATTTCAGGCCTTTTGACCGCCTGCCTGTTGTAGAATGGGCAGGGTGGTGGGATAAAACGATTGACCGCTGGCATACGGAAGGACTGCCCGGGGAACTGACGGACTGTTACGAGATATGCGAATATTTCGGCTTGGATGTCTACAGGCAGGACTGGTTTGATATTATGAAAAAGACGTGCCCGGAAGAGATAAAGAATATTTTTCACGATCAAAAACTTCCGGGGTTGATAAAGGACGAAAAGGACTATGATGAGCTGAAAAAACATCTCTTCCCCGAAGACGCAATTGACGTGCAGGCGTGGGAGAAATGGGCGAAGAGGCAGGAATCGGGGAAAGAAGTTCTCTGGATTACTTTTGACGGGTTCTTCTGGCTGCCGAGGAAACTTTTCGGGATTGAAAAGCATCTTTACGCTTTTTACGACCAGGCGGAATTGATGCACCGTATTAATTCCGACCTTGCCGAATGGGTTATAAAGACAACGGAGCGGCTCTGCAATATCTGCAAGCCGGATTTTATGACTTTCGGCGAGGATATGTCGTACAACCACGGACCGATGCTTTCAAGGAAGCTGTTTGATGGATTCATGAGGCCGTATTATGAAAGGGTTCTGCCGGTGATGCGGAAGAATAACATAATCTCAATTGTGGATTCAGACGGGGATGTTACAGTGCCGGCACTGTGGTTCAGGGATGCCGGAATACAGGGTATTCTTCCGCTTGAGAGGCAGGCGGGTGTTGACATAGCCGTTCTCCGGGGAATGTATCCCGACATGCGCTTCATAGGGCATTTTGACAAGATGGTGATGAACAAGGGCGAGGATGTGATTAGGAAAGAGTTTGAGAGGGTTCTGCCCACTGCGGCGAAAGGCGGGTTCCTTGTCAGTTGCGACCACCAGACTCCGCCAGGGGTTTCTTTCAATGACTACAAGCTGTACGTGAAGCTCTTCCATGAGTATGCCGAAATTGCCGGGAGGATGTCGCGTTCCCCCTCACCCTGTCTTGCCCTTACGGGCTTCGGTCACCCGCCTCACTGACTCAGCGGGTGTGCCAGTCGATGCTCTTTTCTCATCGCATCGGCACCCCTCTCCCCGTAGGGTAGAGGGAGAAAGGGTGGTTACAGGGAGGCGAGGGACATCAGTTTCTGCCCGTAGGTTATGTACGTCTTGTACGTAACTTCCGGGTCTCCGACCTTGCCTTCGTGTACTACACTCGCCAAATGCGGTTCTATTGAGACAAAACCGTCGTAGCCGATTTTTTTCAGGTCGGCGAGAACTTCTTTTACACGGGCGTCTCCTTCCCCGGGAAAGGTAGCCCTGTGCTTGTCTCCTTCCATGCGGTAATCCTTGATGTGGACGTAGGAAAGGTAAGGCTTGACTTTAAGGTAAGATTCAAAAGAGTCGTCGGAGGAGTGCACCACCACGTTGCCCGTGTCAAAAAGCAGTTTAAACGCAGGCGAGTTTACTTCTTCCGCCAGGCGAACCATCTTATCCGCCGGCTCGCCCCAGCCGCTGCAGTTTTCGTGCACCATTACGATATTGCCACCCTCGGCTATCTTTGCCAGCTCCTTCATTCGCCGGATGGCTTCTTTTCCCCATTCTGCATCGCTCAACGGGTTTTCCTTGTTGTTGGGCCAGGACATTACGCGTATGTATTTTGTGTTGAACCTGTGCATCCGGGGAATCGCCCGTTTCAGTTCGTCAACGTCCTTTTTGAAGTCCCCGGAAATTTCGGTAGCCCAGTTGCCGATACAGCCGGCAAAGCAGGAAACCTTGAGCCCGGATTCGGTTACCTTTGCGTATACCCTGTCAAATTTCTCGTCGGACATCAGGGT
>CAYOWY010000152.1:0-3727 GCA_964407805.1 uncultured bacterium
AAATATATAAAGATGCCGAAGAAGTACTGGCTGACGGAACAATTGATGTTATACATAACTGCACGCCGAATAACCTGCACTATGAAATCAACAAGCGGGCGCTGGAATCAGGAAAACACGTGTTCTCCGAAAAACCTCTCGCTCTTACGGCAAAAGAGTCTTCAGAACTGACGAAACTTGCACAGGAGAAAAAAGCCGTTACGGGTATAAACTTCTGTTACCGCTATTATCCCGTTGTTCAGGAAGCGGCTGTCCGCGTGGCAGGCGGCGAAGTCGGCACTGTTTATAACATCCTGGGAAGTTACCTGCAGGACTGGCTGTTATATCCTACAGATTACTCATGGCGGCTTGATCCTTCAATGGCGGGTGCTTCAAATATTGTGGGAGACCTCGGAAGCCACTGGTTTGACCTTGCGCAATTTGTTTCCGGCCTGAAAATCACAGAGGTTATGGCGGAACTGAAAACAATTCTTCCGGTCAGGAAGCGTCCGAAAAGCAAAGAAACGCTGACTTTTGCAAATGCTTCCGATATGGAATATGATGACGTTAAAATCTCCCTTGACGAATACGGCGCACTGCTTCTGCGTTTTGACAACGGGGCATGCGGAACTTTCACCACTTCACAGCTGGCGGCGGGACGCAAGTGCAACATAGACCTGCAAGTCTACGGCTCCGAGGGTTCCGTTGCATGGAACCACGAGCGTTCCGCGGAACTATGGTTTGGATACCGCAATGAACCTAACCGTATATTCTTTGAATCCCCGAACCTTCAGGCTCCGGCAACAAGACATTTTGCCCGTCTTCCTTCCGGACATCCCATGGGATACATGGATGCGGTCATGAACCTTTTCAGCGATTTCTACAGAGCGATTGAACTGAAAAAGGAGAGTAAAACCCCTGATTTCCGGCATCCTGACTTTAAGGCCGGTCACGAAGAGATGCTTATTCTTGAAGCGGCAATACGCTCCCGGAAAAGCGGCACATGGGCAAAGGTGAGCGAGGCCTGAAACAAGACTGTTTTTGAATAGCCTGTAATTTATCAAACTATCTCGCAACATCCATGCGGATGATATTATGATACCTAAAAGACCGCTTGGCAATACGGGTGTACATCTTTCCCTGATAGGTCTGGGAGGAATGGCGCTAATAAGCGAATCCCAGACAATTGCAGACGCACTTGTGCAGGAAAGTATTGATGCCGGTGTTAATTATTTCGATGTGGCTCCCACCTACGGAGAAGCCGAATTAAGACTCGGTTATTCTTTGAAACCGTGGCGTAATGAAATTTTTCTTGCATGCAAAACCACGGAGAGAGATTCAAAAGGAGCATGGAAAGAGCTAAAAGCTTCCCTGAAAAGACTCCAGACCGACCGAATAGACCTGTATCAACTGCACGGATTGACCACAAAGCAGGATGCGGAGAAAGCACTTAAAAATGGAGGGGCCATAGAAACCTTTCTTCGTGCTAAAAAGGAAGGACTCATTAAGTACATAGGATTCAGCGCCCACTCTCCTGAAGCGGCATTGAAATGCATTAAGGAATTTGATTTCGATACCGTGATGTATCCGGTAAATTTTGCTATGCATTTTAAGAGTAATTTTGAAGAAGCTGTTTTGAATGAAGCGAAAAAGAAAGGACTAGGCATACTCGCCTTAAAAGCTATGGCAAAGCAACTCTGGCCGAACACGGCAGACCGAAAACAGCATCCTAAATGCTGGTATCAGCCGGTAGACGAACAAGAACTTGCAAGACTTGCCCTGTACTGGACACTTTCACAGGGAATCACCGCGGCACTGCCTCCGGGAGACGTTGATATTTACAGTAAAGCTTTGAAACTTGCCGCAGACTACAGAGAATTGACTGTGGAGGAGATTGATAAACTGAAGCGGACGGCCGCAGATTTAACACCAGTTTTCTGAGTTGTAACATTTTGCCTTAACGGAAAAACAAAAATTAAACCGTGAAACCACTCTTTTGCATGCTGAAATTATTGCATTGTTTCATTACTTGACAGCTTCATTACTTAAAGGTATCACTTTTACGGAGGTGGAAAAACATGCTTTGCAAAAGAACTTATAAAAATCAGATTACCCTGCCAAAGTGTATAATGGAAAAGTACGAAGGCGTTGAATATTTTGCCGTTGAAGAAAGGAAAGACAGTATTATTCTAAAGCCCGTGGAAATCAAGCCGCGCGTTTCCCTGTCCGCCATAAGAGAAAATATCGCAACTATGGGGCTGACCGAGAGAGATATAGATGATGCAATTTCATGGGCGAGGAAGAAATAGTGTCCGTCAGATTAAGAGTTGTGATTGATACAAACGTCTTCATCTCAGCAATTCTTTTCAGAGGGGAATTAAACAAATTGGTGGATTTGTGGCAGAAAAATGAATTTTTATTTTTGATTTCGCCTGAAGTATTGAATGAATATATCTGGGTATTATCCTATCCGAAATTCAGGCTTTCCGGCAATGAAGTGAAACATGTAATACAGGAAGAACTCCTTCCTTTCGTTAAACCTCTCATCGTAAAAGCAGAACCTAACATAATAAAAACCGATCCGTCAGATAACAAATTCCTTTCTCTCGCTATGGAAGGAAAAGCCGATTATATTGTCAGCGGAGATAAACACCTGCTTGAATTGAAAAAATACGGTGAAATAAGGATAGCCCCTCTTAAAAACTTTCTCTCCCCGTACAAAAAAAAGGAGCAAATATCGTAGGGACAGGAATAAAATCTTCGAGGAAAGAAATACCTGATGTTTATTGACAGGCAACGCAGTTCAGGGGGCCGTGGTAAAAGTTATTCTTGCAGCCTTAATGGGATTTCCGTTGACAGCTTGCACAAGACTCTTCAGCCGTATCTCGCAGGGCATGCCTCCCGGAAGTGAATTGTTAACTGTCAGAATCGCCATTCTGTTATCCGGATTGTAAGATACTTCAATGGGATACAGCCCTCCGTTAATATACAACTGGATAGTATCCCGGCGTATGGTGTCGGGATTCATCGGGATGTCAAAAGATACCGATAAAATCTTTTCCACCTTAGCTTCTTTCTCTCCATACCCTGGCCGGCTTGCAGTTATTTCCGGAACCCTTTCCGCTTTGCGGTACGTCAGCAATCCACCGTCGGTTGCGAACCATACTGCTTCTTGAGTGACCGCAATCTGCCGTATGTCAAGGGAAGCGGGAGAGATTTTTCCGTCCTGTGGGGTATTATAGTACGTAAACTGAAGGCTCTGTTTGTTCATGCGGCAAAGCATTTTCCATCCGCCCAGCCAGATATTATTCCCATCAATACCGATGCACCGTGGTATGGCTGGCAGTCCGTCTCCGGATCCCTCCCATGAATCCGAAAGCTCGGGCATGGTCGCAAAGCACAGGTCGGAGAAAAGGTTGCGGCAGATAAGCATTTTTCTTGAAGGTATTACTCTTGGTGATCCCACCTCGACATCAGTCGTAAACCAGAGAAGATCTTTTTCAATCCCGAGAAAATTCAGACGGCTTCCGGATGCTTCGCGGGATATTTTCCACTCGCCGCCTCTTCCTGTGCTTGCTATAATACCATTTTCTTTCGCCGGACGTTCCGGCAATATCCGACCGCTACTGAACATTCCCGTTTCAGGCTGGAAAATCTGCCATGCGTCAGCTTCGCAGGAGAGCAATATGTATTGCCCGCCGTATGGAATAACGGCTGACAGGCCGTTCCTCCTCAACCTGTTCCCGGG
>CAYOWY010000153.1:0-207 GCA_964407805.1 uncultured bacterium
CCTCAGGGAACGGCACATTTCTCCCTCTCACGTTGTAACGGGCATCCCGGCAAGGAGGATTATAGCGAAAGAAAAAGATACGCCCCCGGCCGACGCCGAGACTCTGGCAAATCTCTTGAGTATAGAGTCCGAAAAAGATTTTTCAATTTCGCCGGAAGAACTCCTGCTTGACTACGTAAAACATCCGGGCAATGCCGGTGAAAGCAG
>CAYOWY010000153.1:217-3720 GCA_964407805.1 uncultured bacterium
TCACGCTTTTCGGCGTCCGAAGGGACGATGTGGACGAGCTTTCCCGGATGGCAAGGGGAGCGGGATTGAAAATAATCGCCATTACACCCTGTCTGCTCTCGCTGGGTTGCGGAGAATGCGGGGAAAATGATTTCATCGCGCTTTATATAGGCATGGAATCGGTTGAGCTTGCCGCGTACTCCGACGGAATACCGTATATGCTGAAACACCTTTGCTCTCTGCCTGCAGAAGAAGGACGCAAAAGCGAACTGGCGGGCGCAATATCCCGGGAGGTCGAAAATATACTGATGCTTCTCCCCGAAAAGGGGGCGTCCGGCGGGCCCTCTGAGATTATTCTCTGGGATGACAGGGGTCTTGACGGAAAGGAGATGGAGAAACTGAAGGCCTCTCTTCCCCTGCCTGTTAAGGAGTCCGTGGTCAGTGAGGCAAAAAGAGCCAGCATGTCCGGCCCGGTTCCCATCCCGTCTTCCGCGGCTGTATCTCTCGCGAGGGCAGGTGCGGAGATACGGAATATGCCGGTGAATTTTATCCGTTCGAAAATAGCCGTGAAAAAACATTTCAGGTGGCGCAGGACGGCGGTCAGGGCGTCCGGCCTCACCGCTCTGGGGCTTATCGTCCTTTTAGCCGGCATCTTAGACCTTCACAAAAAAGAGGCGGCAGTAAAAAACATGAAAGAGCAAATAAGACTGCTCGGCCCTGAACTGGAGGAGGCCGGTGCGGCTATAGAATATACCGATTTTATGCTCGGATGGCAGGGGGAAAAAATGAAATTTCTCGAGTGCCTCAGGGAGATAACCCTTGCGTTTCCTCTCGAGGGGAAAATATGGATGACAAGCATGGCCGTCAGAGACGACATGCGAATACTGCTGTCAGGGAAATCCTCTGAAAGCAGAACGGTGATGGAGCTGATAGACAATATTAAAATGAACCCGGTTTTTTCGGACGTCAACCTGGTTTACCTGCGCAATGCCGGCGGAGATACCCGGGAAGTCGTCTACGCGGTTAATTTCATATTTGCATTCAGGGAAGCCGGGATGACGGCGATATCCGGGGGAGGTAACTGATGGCGTTGACTAAAAGGGAACGGAATACCGGAATGATTACGGTGGCCGTTATGGCAATTTTCGGTCTGGACCGCTTCCTGCTTACGCCTTACCTCGACAGGAGAGATATGCTGATTTCGGAAGAGCAGAACCTCGTTATAGAATACCGGAAAGCCCGCGGGGTTCTTTCCAGATGGAGAGAGGTTTCTCACCTGTGGGAAACCGGAGAACCGGAAGCCGGCGTTAAACCCGCCCGCGGGGATGAGGAGAGCACGGCGTTGAAGGCGCTGAGAGACTGGGCCGAAGAAAGCGGCATGGCCCTCTCCTTCTTAAAGCCCGAAGGTACCGTCAGGCACGGACAGCTGGAAGAAAAAATCTTCCAAGTCGCGGGGACGGGTTCCATGAAACAGATAAGCGCGTTTCTATGGAGGGTGGAAAGTGCGGACATTCCCCTTAAAACAAGGGATATGCAGATGGCTGCCCGGAGAGAGGGAACGGACGACCTGACTATTCAGTTACGCATAGGCCAGTTATACCTGCCCGGCCGGGCCGTTCC
The DNA here is from genome assembly GCA_964407805.1 of uncultured bacterium. Classification (GTDB taxonomy): domain Bacteria; phylum Ratteibacteria; class UBA8468; order B48-G9; family JAFGKM01; genus JAFGKM01. The sequence continues at coordinate 1,817 of CAYOWY010000153.1, forward strand.
GCCGGCTGAAGCGGAAATAGACGCCGCTTTTCCGCAGGGCCGCTATACCGTTCTCTCGGAACGTGGCATGTTCCTCAGGGACAGGACGCCGCGCAAGGTACAGGCAGTCGCAAGGGAGCCGATTATTCGGGAAATGCCTTCCGTCAGAAGAATGACCCTGACAGGAATAGTCAGGCAGGACACCGAGTACATCGCTTTTTTTGAAGAATTCGCAACAAGGCAGGTAACCCGCGTACGCAGCGGGGAAAAGGTTATGGACGGGACAATAGAAAAGATAACTCTTGATTACGCCGACTACAACGAAAACGGAAACGTCAGGAGAGTAAAAATAGGGGAAAATCTGGAGAAAATCCTGTCTTCTTCGGGAGGCGGAGAAGTCTCCGCATCCACAAGGGCCCCGGCAATAGAGGTGCTTCCATCTTCAGCGCCTGCGGCCTCCGGCGAAAATACGCTTATCGAACGCATGAGGGAGCGCCGCCGGCAGGAGATTGAATAGGGAGGAAAACATGAGACTGAAAACAATGAGAAAAGGAAACTTGATTTTATGGACGGTAGTTATGGCATGCGCCACTCCCGGACAATATTTCCTGTTTGCGCAGGAGCCCGATAATTTTGATGTTGCGGAATCCGAGGAAATCTCCTTTGAGCATGAAGTAACGGCCGAATACATGCAGATGATTGAACCTGCCTCCGCGGAACCTTTCGGGCGGCACCCCCAGGAGGAAGGGATTCTTTTGAATTTCAGGGACGCTACTCTTGATTTCATACTGGATTACCTTTCGGAGGTTGCCGGGCTCTCCGTTGTAAGGGAGACGGCCGTAGAAGGACGCATTACGGTTATGAGCCGCCAGCCTCTTAGCGTGGAGGAAGCGATAACTCTTCTTAACGTCGCACTGAGGGAAAAGGGGTATGCCGCAATAACAATGGGGCGGACCCTGAAGATTGTCCCCCTTTCCGATGCAAAGAAAAGGAGCATTCCCGTCCGCACGGGCAACGACCCGTCCGCGATAGAGCCTACCGACAACGTCGTAACCCAGATTATTCCCGTGCGCCATCTTAACGCCGTCCAGCTGAAGCAGGATATTGCCCCGCTTCTGCCGGCATACGCCGAACTGGCGGCCAACGTGAGCAGCAACTCGCTGATTCTGACGGATACCGAGGCGAACATCCGGAGAATTGTCGAGATTGTCCGCGCCCTGGACACGACCGTTTCAACCGTTGCAGAGATACGAGTCTTCCCGCTTACCTACGCTAACGCCTCTAATACCGCAAAACTGATAAACGAAATGTTCAAGGTCGACCAGCCCGCCCAGCAGACGCTGCAGCAAAGGGCGATAGCGCAGGCGCAGGCGCGCTTTTTCGCAAGGGGGCCGGGAGGACAGCAGGAAACGACAACCGCTTCTGACGGAGAAAACCAGCGGAATGTCAGGATAACCGCCTCCGCGGATGACAGAACCAACACCGTAGTTGTAAGCGGCCCGTCCGACGTCCTCGCGGTTATCGAGACTGTGATAAAAGAGCTGGATTCAAGCCCCGCCGAGGAGCAGGCGGTCTTTATTTACAGTCTTAAGAACGCAAAGTCCAAGAACCTCGAGACGGTTCTGAACAACCTCTTCAAGACAAGCACTACGACCGCAGCCGGGGCAGGAACTGCGAGTCAGCAGAGAACCCAGAGAACGGCTGCGGCGCAGGCGGGGCAAGCCGCCGCCGTTTCGGCCTCCGCCGTTCAGGCGGCAAGCAGTCTTGCGGGGCAGGTTTACGTTGTTGCAGACGTAGACACGAATTCACTCATGGTAATGACTGCCTCAAAAAATTTCGAAAGGGTCAGAGAAATTATAGCAGACCTTGACCGTTCGGTTCCACAGGTGCTGATAAAAGTGCTTGTGGCCGAGGTAACCCACGAC
>CAYOWY010000154.1:0-3718 GCA_964407805.1 uncultured bacterium
TTTTTGTCATTGCGAGCCGAAGTTTGGCGCGGCAATCCCAACCTTATTATTGAGATTGCTTCAGCATAAAAGACATGCTTCGCAATGACAAGCGGTAAGGGTTGCATTCGTCAGGGCAGTATATATAATACCTCGCCCAGTTTTTCCGTTGAGACGCCCAGTCTTTTCAAAAACTCAAGATGCTTATAAAATTCGCCTGCTTTCAGCAGGTTATGAGTATCCGTCCCTAATGATATCTTTATTCCCTCCCGCAGGCAAATTTCAAAAAACTCCGGAGAAGGTTTGTTTGTGTGGAAATTAAGCTCCGCCGCCACTCCGAAGTTTTTCAGCATACCGGCCACCGGCCTGAAAAGATTTTTGGGAGGCTTCATTCCGCCCCGTGAAAACAGCCGGAACGGATGCGCCAGCACGTCTATGTTGTTATTCATGAGCGTTTCAACCGCATTCATAAACCCTCTCTGCACCTCTTTTTCATCCGCCTTTGAAAAATCCCCCGGCAGAAAGTGTATTGCGCCTATGACCATATCCAGCCCTTCTCTGTCCTCCGGAAGGATGGTGACGCCTCCCGAAGCGTCGGGGCAGACCTCAAGGCCCGCCTTCGCCATTGACGAACCGCTTTGCTTAACCGCTTCGCGGAACGCCTTTACCCTGTCGATTCCATTTTTGCGGGCAGAGACAAGGATTCCGGCGTCCTGCAGGTATTTAATACGGCTGTATTCCTCACGGGTAAGATACAGCTGGTCCGCATGTTCCGTAAAGCAGACGTAGCCCATCCCCAGAAGAGACGCTCTTTCAAGGACTTTCTCTACGGTTACGTCTTCCGCGCAGTATGCAAACTGCGTATGGCAGTGGTTATCGCATAAAGGCACGGGGTTTCTCAGTCCGTATTCATCCGCACTGATTTTATCGCCCCGCACTTCAATCACGGCATACCGGAATGGCGATTCGCAGAGTGCGGGCACCGTAAAGTATCCGACTCCGTCTTTATATGTCAATCTCTGCCCCGGGTGGTAGTGCCCGCTCAAAGAAAGAAGAACGTTGTTTTTTGCATAAGCCCTGTGAACACTGTCCGCATTCTGCAGGTTATAGGGATAATCGCCTTCTATCATTGGGTAAACGGGGTTGTGCTGAAGGGCTATGATTTTTTTACCCGGATTGTTTTTAACCGTAAGGCGGAATTTTTCAACGTTCTCTTCCCTGCGGGCGCATTTGTCGTCTTCCTGGTAACTGTCAACGAAAGGGTAGAGAAGAAAGTTTTTTATCGGCAGGGGTTCCGGCTGAATGCCCGGTGCGTCGTGGTTGCCCGGGATAATGACCGCCGGTATGCCGGATTTTTCAACCGCCTCAAGGATAAGCCGCATATCCCCACTGCCGCGTTTGTCGGTCATGTCCCCGAGAATCACCATCGCATCCGGTTTTTCTTCTGCAAAGCGCCTGAGCGCCCTTGTCAGGAGTTCCAGCCCGTATCTGGTATGCCTGCCGGGAGCGGAAACTTCCGCTTCCTCACTTGCGCTATAGTGAATATCCCCTATCAAAAGCAGCTTCAGATTATCTTTCATTTCAATTTGTATGTCGTGTAACGGGTAACGGTTTGCTTAATGAATTTTACGGGAAATTGTAAAACTATTCCCTGCCGCTGTCAAAAAGCATTTTGTTAAGGGGGCGGCGGGATGTCTATGCCCTGTATGGCGCGTCAAATTTTTTTCAGGAAAGGGTTGCCGTTTCTTGCAGATGTTGAGCCGCTCTAATCATCGCAAGGTAGTTTTCAACAGGCATATAATCGGGGATGGAATTGCCTGAACCCAGCGCATATCCCCGGCACATGGCGCTGTATTCAGCGCCGCAGCGAAGAACTGTCTTGTAAATTTCCGATTCGCCGGCGGTGCACAGGAAATTCATGTCAAAACCTCCCAGAAGGGCTATCCGCTTGCCATAGTCTACTATCCACTTTTCAAAAGGCGCTATGGCATCTTCATTGGAATGTTTGGCATCAATGCCTGCAGCTATCACATCCTCCATTATTTCGAATATGCAGCCGCATGAATGCCAGAGAAAACGATGCCCTGAGGCATGTACTGCATCTATAAGTCTTCTATATTGCGGAATGACATTTTTCCTGACGGTTGCGGGATTTGTCAGCAGGGAAGACTTAAAACCCAAATCGTCTCCGAAGCGGCATGCGGCGAAATGGATTCCGTACCTTTCCGTGAATCTTTCCCAGAGTTCCAGCATAAAACTGCCTATGGAGTTGAACAAAGAGTCATAAAGGGCGGGGTCGTCAGCCTGGATATACGGAAGATACTCCAAACCTACCAGCGCTTCAGCCGTTTCAAAAACGCCGTATCCTATACCCCCCACCGCTTTCATGCCTGACGGAAACGCCGATACAAGGGCGTCAAACAAGGGTTGCGCCGACTTCCAGTAAAGTTGCGGGAGTTCCTTCCATGGGTAATTTTCAAAATCCCTGCGGGACTGTATGGGTCCTTTGCCTCCACAGATGGCCGCCGGTCCCGGAAGGATTCCGCAAATGCCGAACTCGTAAGGGACTATGTCGTAGTGCATTTCCCGAAAGAATCGGCAGTAGTGATGAAAATACTCTTCTTTGTCGTGTTTGTTCCCCTCTTTTAACCCGGCAAAGTCAATATCCAGTATTTTCTCCATTATCCTGTCGCTGAAGATATGCTCATACAGCGTGAGTCTCGCAGGACGCTGATTCTGCATAACCCTTTCAAAATGTCTGAAATCAGGCTGAAACGTCATAACCCCTCCTTTAAAAATGGACGCCTGTATTTTACCCTATTTCAGACAGTCCTGCTATACGCTTTTCTTTTTCGCTTAAGATAGCCGCCTGCATGAACTGCATTATCTCGAGCGTCTCTTTCGGAGGTACGGGCGGTATTCCGGTTTTGAAGAACGGGATGATTTCTTTCAGAAGCTGGGCGTATATTGGGACCTCGGTCGAATATGTAATCTGGGCAATTTTCTTCTCTCCGAATACCCTGACGCCAAAGGTATGCAGGCCCGTTCTTGTCCCTCTTACAGTGCCTATGCGCCCGTCCTCCCATTCGCCAATCAAGAAATCAGTATCCGGAGTTTTCTCGGCAAATAGCTTTTTACAGCCGGTCCCCATGAAGGTGTAAAGCATTTCCACCCCGTGTATTCCGTACCAGAACAACCCGGGGTTGGTCGCTTCCTGTGTTGCAGGGCTGAAGGCGTCGCAGCCAATAACCTTTCCAAGTCCGGGGTCATTTCGCGAGCCCTGTATATTATGGTCAAATCTTAACGACGAAGAAGAAAACACGGGGCAACTATACTTTGCCGCAAGCTCCACTATCTCTTTCGCCTCTGCAAAATTCGCAGCCAGGGGCTTGTCTATAAAGAGTGGTTTCTTCGCCTCTATCACTGAACGGGCTTCCGGCAGGTGCCGTCTTCCGTCGTTGCTCTCCAGCAGTACTGCATCCACTTCCGGGAGAAGTTCTTCTATCGAAGAGACTATCTTCACGCCCATCTCTTCAGAGAGCTGTTTCCTATATCCTTCAACTCTTGAAGCGCTCGCCTCGATATCAGGGCTAAACGACGGATATCCCGCAACAACCCTGCCGCCGGCAACGTGAAACCGGTCGCTGTCGTCGTTGAGAAGCTTTGTAAACGCCGGCACGTGCGACGTGTCAAACCCTATAATCCCTATTCTCCTATCAGCCATTTATCTCTTCCTCCT
>CAYOWY010000155.1:0-3688 GCA_964407805.1 uncultured bacterium
CCCTCATCCTGACCTTCTCCCCCGAGAGGAGAAGGAAAAAGAGAGAGGATGAAAGAGACCGGCAGGGTTATTGACATAAAAGGTGGTACGGCTGTTGTTGAGCTGGAGAAGAAACCCGGAGGATGCGGTTCCTGCTGTATATGCCGGAAAAATGCCGGAGGAAAACTTTTTCTTGAAGCGGAGGCCGGAGACGGGATAGAGAAAGGTGATATCGTAACGGCGGAGATTGACGATACCGCCGTTCTTAAAGGCGTGCTGTTTATCTACACAGCGCCGCTCGCAGGGTTTGTCCTGGGGATAGCCGCCTCATATTTTATAAAGAACATTCCCCTTAAAGTTGCGGTTTTCCTGGCTATTCTGTCGTCTTTCTGGTATTACGGGCTGAAAAAGGGGAACGAGGAGGGCAAGAAAAACAGGATAAGAATAGTGAGACGTGAAATGTGAGAATTGAGACGAAGAGAAAAGGTTGAGATTGCCGCGCCAAATGGCGGCTCGCACTGACAAAAAGCGTCATTTTCGTTTCACATTTCACGCTTTTCAAATCAGATAAAACTAAACCCCTCACTTTGAGGGTATAGCAGAGAAGAGTTCAGGGTAAAGGAGATATAAAACTATGGAACTGAAAGAAAAGGTTGAGAAAGCGCTGGAAGACGCGAGAGGTTTTTTGCAGGCCGACGGGGGAGACTGCGAGGTTGTGGACGTTGACGATAAAGGGAAGGTGAGCGTCCGCCTGCAGGGCGCATGCAAGGGCTGTCCTTTTTCCACAATGACGCTTAAGATGCGGATAGAGGCAATCATTAAAGAAAGGGTGCCTGAGGTGACGGAGGTAATTGCGGTAGACTGATATGAGAAGGAAAAAGAAGGTGCTGGTGGGGATGAGCGGCGGGGTTGATTCTTCGGTCGCCGCGGCTCTGCTGAAGGAAGAAGGATATGAAGTAACCGGCGTTTTCATGAAGGTATGGGATGAGCGCATGCCCTGCTCAAGTACCTGTTCAAAGCCTGCCTGTTACGGCCCCGAAGGAAAAGACCTTTCAGACGTAAGACAAGTTGCGGAAATACTCGGCATAAAACTGCTCGTGATAGACCTGGCGGCGGAATATGAAGCTACCGTCCTTGACTACTTCAGAAAAGAATACCTGAAGGGGCGCACCCCCAATCCCTGTATTATCTGCAACAGGTTTTTGAAATTCGGCCTTCTGCCGGAAAGGGCCGCATCGTCTACGGGAATCTCTTTTGATTTTTTCGCAACGGGACACTATGCCTTAACCGGAAAAAATAAAAAAACCGGCAGATACTTCATAAAAAAAGGCGTTGACAGCGGTAAAGACCAGAGTTACTTCCTGTTCCTGCTCACCCAGCAGCAGCTTTCAGGATTGATGCTTCCTCTGGGAGGATACACCAAAAAACAGGTGCGCTCCCTGGCAAAAAAATACCGCCTGCAAGTGGAAGAAAAGGAAGAAAGCCAGGACTTCATTTCAGGGGACAGGCTGTTTCTTTTCAGTAACGGCGTCAAGGAAGGTCCCGTAACGGATAAAAACGGCAATATTCTGGGCAGGCATAAAGGGATTGTAAACTATACGGTCGGACAGAGGAAGGGGCTCGGAATAGCCTCCGGAAAACCTCTTTACGTAACAAGCATTGACGCAGAAAAAAACACTATAATTCTCGGCGAAAAAAAAGACGTCTATAAAAAAGAGCTGTCCGCCGGAAATTTAAACCTCGTAAGCGTGAATGAAATCACAACCTCCATGAAAATTGAAGCAAAGGTTAGATACAAACATGCCGCCGCTCCGGCGGTGATAGACAAACCGCACGGCAAAGATATATTCAGCGTTCGGTTTGAAAAACCGCAGTGGGCCGTAACTCCGGGACAGGCTGTCGTCTTGTACAAAAAAGACGTTTTGCTCGGCGGCGGCTTCATCATAAAAAGTTTATAACCCTCCCTTTTTGTGGTATTATTATAACAGCGCTTTAAAGTGCATATTCTCTTTCATAGGCGTACAATACGGGGAGGCTCCGTTATGATAATAAACATGGAAGAAAAACTCTTAAGCGTAATGGAAAAAGGTTCTTCTCAAAAAATAGTAACGTCTCTCTTAACAGCAGGGCTGAAAAACTCCTTTACAAGAAGGCCTCTGATAAATTCCATTGAAAAAGCAACTTACAAAATGTCCCTCAAGGGGCCGGACAGGCCGGTAAAGGTCAAGGAAGAGAGATATTATATGGGAAGGGCTCTTTTGCACTCAGTTGAAAAAGCGATGGATTCGGGCAGTCTTTCTTCTCATTGCATAAAAGCGCTTTCAAATATTCTGTTGAGCAAGGTAATGATAGAAAGCGTATACGTAAGACGTTCTTTCCTTGAAAAACACGGCTTCAGGCCTCCCCTGTTTGTTACCATTTCCCCCACCAATATCTGCAATCTGAAGTGCAAAGGGTGCTACGCCGGCGATGTCTACGAGAGACAAACCCTGAAATACGAAGTGTTTGACAGGGTGCTCTCGGAAATAAAAAAGCATTTCGGGTCTCACTTTTTTGTAATATCCGGGGGAGAACCCTTCGCTTACAGGGAAAGCGGAAAAACCCTTTTTGACATCCTTGAGAAACACAATGACAGCTATTTCATGGCTTACACAAATGCCACCCTGATAGATAAAGCCGCGGCAAAAAAGCTTGCCCGGCTGGGAAACTTCACCCCTGCGATATCCGTGGAAGGATTTGAAAAAGAAACCGACGAAAGGCGCGGAGAGGGAACCTATAAAAAGATACTTGCGGCGATGGACAACCTGAAAGAATACGGCGTTCCCTTCGGCGTTTCCGCCACGCCGACAAGATATAATGCCGATATTCTTGTTTCGGACGAATTCCTGGATTTCTATTTCAACAAGAAATCCGCGATGTACGGATGGTATTTCCAGTACATGCCCATAGGCAGAAATCCGTCTTTTGAACTTATGGTTACGCCGGAACAGCGGTACAGGATGTTGAAGAGGATATGGCAGGTGGTTGAAGAAAGGAAACTTTTCATAGGCGACTTCTGGAATTCAGGTACAGCCTCGGATGGATGCATGGCGGCGGCCCGGGGAGGTGGATATTTTTACATCATGTGGGACGGTACAATAACGCCGTGCGTTTTCGTACCGTTCAAGGATAAAGAATACGGCAATCTGTACACCCTTTATGAAAGAGGGAAAAACATAACCGACGCCGTAAAATCACCGCTTTTCACGCACCTGCGAAAATGGCAGGATGATTACTGGATAAACCAGCCCGCCCGCAAATGCGGCAATCTTCTTACACCCTGCGCAATAAGAGACAATTCGGAGGAATTTTACAGGATAGTGAAAGCGACAGAAGCTGTCCCCACAGACAGGGGAGCGGAGGAATATCTGAAGATGATAGAGGACGGCAGGATGCCGGAATACAACAGGCGGTACAGGGAATACGCCGACCCTCTGTGGAGCGCCGAATATCTTCCCCATTAAAGACCGAAAACAGGGTTTCGGGAATCGGGAAAAAAGCCACAAAAGAAATATCTGTTTCAGCCGCATAATCGGAAAGGAGAGTTATGCGTAAAATTTTGCATGTTTCGTCAGTTGTTTGCGTGCTGTTTTTTGTGCTGGTTTCAACTGCAGAGTGTTTTGATATCAGAAAACCTTCTTCAAAGGAATTTTTTCTCGGCTACGGCTAT
>CAYOWY010000156.1:0-3666 GCA_964407805.1 uncultured bacterium
CGTACACCCCCTAATCCGCATCGCAATGCGATGCTTGGAAAGAAGCCGAGCGCAGACCGCCTCGCCGGGGCGGGCAAGCGTCCCGCCTGAAGGAAGCCTCCCGGTTGGGCACTACCAGAGGCAAATTCTCTTTATGGCGAAATTTTTGCCGTAGAAAGACGGTTTTTTCTTTTGAGCGCAATGTTGTGTTAATATAATTTTATGATTCAGCAGAGAATTCCGGGATGGATTAAGAAAAGGGCATGTTCGGGCGGAGACAGCGAAAAAGTGAGGCTTCTTCTCAACGAACTTTCAGTAAATACAGTTTGTGAAAGCGCCGTCTGCCCTAATATATACGAATGCTTCAGCGGAGGATATGCCTCATTTATGATACTCGGGAACAGGTGCACGAGAAACTGCAGGTTCTGCGGCGTGTCGCCCCTGAAAGAAACGGTCCCGCCGGAAGCAGGGGAGCCTGAAAAAATAGCGCTTGCCGTAAAAAAGCTCGGTATGAAGTACGCGGTTATAACGTCTCCGACAAGAGACGACCTGCCGGACGGCGGAGCAGGCCATTTCGCCGCAGTAACCGAAAAAATACGCAGTTTGAATCCGGCAACAAAAATTGAACTCCTAATACCCGACTTTAAAGGAAATGAAGAGAGCCTGAAAACAATATTCCGCTCTAAACCCGACGTTATTTCCCACAACGTAGAAACAACGCACGCTCTTTACACATCAGTCAGGCCTTCCTCCGATTACGCAACCTCAATCAAAATTCTGAAAACAGTGAAAAATAACGGGTTTATAGTAAAGTCAGGATTCATGCTTGGGCTCGGAGAGAAAAGAGAGGATGTATTGGCACTTATGCTTGAACTGAAGGAAACGGGATGCGATTATCTGGTCATAGGCCAGTACCTGCGACCTTCAAAAAAAGCACTGCCGGTAGAAAGTTTTGTAGAAGAAAGGGAGTTCAGAGAACTTGAGGAAGCAGGAAGAAAACTCGGATTTAAAAACATCTTTGCCGGAACATTTTACAGAAGCTCCTACATGGCGGAAAAACTGACTCAATGACAGACGAAAAAAAGCTGATATTGCTTTCGAAGGAAGGCGATACGGGGGCATTCTCAATACTTTTGCGCTCATGCGAAAAACAGTTAAGGAATACCGCCTATGCCCTATGCGCCGAAGAAGCGGAAGACCTGTTGCAGGAAACCTTCATCGCGGCGTTCCTTTCAATAAGGAAATTCAGAATGCAATCTTCCTTTTACACGTGGATTTACCGCATAATGATGAACACCGCCTATAAAAATTTCCGCAGGAAAACAAGGCAGAAATCGTTCTTTAACGTGATCGGCAGAAACATCCGAGTTGAGGAGGAAAAGGCTTCTGCCGGTTTTGAAGACGGCAGCAAAGAAAGAGTAAGGAACGCTCTTGCCCGTCTGCCGGCAATCCACAGGGAAATAATCACCCTCCATTATTTAGAAGAGCTCTCTCTCCTTGAAATATCGCAAAATCTTGGCATCTCCGAAGGAACCGCGAAATCAAGGCTTTTCAATGCCCGCGCCCTCATGAAAAAAATGATTGAACCTTAAGGGCTTCCGCGGGAACTAATATACAGGAGCGAAAACAAAATGAAAAACAATGAAAGCGGATTTGAAGAAATAGAAAAAACTCTTGCTGAAATCAGATCGGATGCGAAAAATTTCGGATGGAAAAGGGATACGGTGGCCGCTTCAATGGAAATTATTATGGACAGAAAGCAGGCGCCCTTCGCTTACCGCAGAAAACTGTGGCAGTCTCTTGCGATCCTTCTGCTCATATGCAACCTTACGCAGGGATTCCTGCTTGTAAGGAGCAGAAGAAATCCTGTCCTTACAGCGGCGCCTGCGGAGATGGCCGCGGCGGTCATCCCCGCAACGGAACCGCCTGCGGCGGAAGTTAAACAGCCAACACCGCAAAAAAATACCGATACGGAAGTATACACCGCCGTAAATAAAGAGCCCGGGATAACGGCAGAGGAAGGATTAAACCAACTGCTTGGGCTGTACAGGCTTTTTGAAACACTGTCGCCTGAGATCATTCTGCCGGCGGCAAACAACAATGCACTGCCCGAAAACTCACAGGGCAGAGCTTAGGGAGATATCATGATGCAATTTAAGAAGCTTTTTTTTGCGGTTCTATTTTCATTCTGCCTGACTCTTACGGCTGCAACTGAAGAAAAGGAAAAGGTTCTCAATAACTTTTTCACCGCCATGAATGAAATTCAGGCAAAGAACATACCGCCTGTTGAAAGTCTTGAAGCGGACATGATTTTCGAAATGGCCTTCTCAAATGATACTCTGACCTCGCTTCAGCCGTTCATATCAAGCATTTTCCGCACCCGGCTTCCTTCAACTATGAGAGGGGATGGTTTTGTCAGGATAAAATTCAAAAATACGGCAGGAACAAATGAAGCGGAACACATGTTCCTATATTCAAATTCAGCAATCGGAAGTTTCGCCCTTGCCAAAGCTGGCAGCAATATAGAACTTCACATCCCTAAGCTCGGAGTTATAATAAACGACGATATAGACGCGATAAAGCAAATCCTCCAGCAAAAGGTTGCCCTTCCTCAAACGCCAACGTCTTTCCCTGCGGCCTTCCTCACTTACATATCAAGTTATATAACCGCAAACGAGGATGAAATACGCGGGAAGATAAAAATGCAGGACAAAACCTCTTTGCTGAACGGGATTAAAACCTACCTTTTCTCTTACCCTGCCGAGAACGGAAATCTTGACATTGCGGTATATGACGGTTTCTGGACTTTTGCATCAATGAGCTTCACGGGAGACGACAACACTTTCATGCAATTGAAGTACCCGAAACCCGACACTAAAACCGGTTACTCAAATTATCTTCCGGATGTCATCAATCTTAAAGGGGTAAGGGATAACAACGTCCTTTCGGTTGAACTTTCAAGGATTAAATACAACCGGCTTTTCTCTGAAAGCGATTTCAGGATTGACCGATTGAATTTTCAGGAATTCGTAACGATAATGTATCTCAAATTTCTACAGGCGAGGTGAAAGATGAGGGAGAACAAAGGATTCACTCTGATAGAACTGCTGGTGGTTATCGCCATCATAGCGATACTGGCGGCAATGCTCCTGCCGGCGCTAAGCCAGGCAAGGGAGAAAGCGAGGCAGACGGTCTGCCTTAACAACCTTAGACAGCTTCATATGTCCTTCTACCTTTACGGCGAGAATTACAGTGGTAAGATACCGCCGAGGGATATCGGAATTGCGGAGGCGTTTCCCATCTGCTATATAAACTGGACCAATTTCATAAGGCCTATTCTGGAACCGGAACTGGCAAACAAAAGCATTCTTGACTGGCCCGACCCGCCGGCTATCTACTACTGCCCCACAGGCCTGCGGGCAGTCAAGGACTTTTCGGTAACGCATCTCGGAGGGATAATAAGCCCTCACACGACATACATAATAAATACAAATCGCCTTCCTGGAGACGCGGGAGCCAAGGGTAAAAATCTGGACGGTCAGTGGACGGACACGGACGGCAACTTCGGGGCATCAAAAATATGGCTGCTTGCCGACCCGCCGTTGAAAGACAGCGGATGGAAAAGTTACTTCCATACGGGCGGCGTAAATGCGCTCTTCCTGGACGGCAGCGTACGCTGGCAAAAAA
>CAYOWY010000157.1:0-3650 GCA_964407805.1 uncultured bacterium
GTATATGATAATATAAGTCCTTAATTATCAAAACGCATTAGCATACGGGAGGGTAAAATGCTCAGCGACCTTGAGATTGCGCAAAAATCAAAGATGCTTCCGATAAATGAAATAGCGGGAAAAGCCGGCGTTGACGAAAAATTCCTGGAACCCTACGGAAAGTACAAGGCGAAGGTTTCTCTTGATATCCTGTCCGGACTGGAGAAGAAGAAAAGCGGAAAGTACATTGACGTGACCGCAATCACTCCGACTCCGCTCGGGGAGGGCAAGACCGTAACCACCATCGGGCTTTCCCAGTCAATAGGGAAACTCGGGAAAAGCGTGTGCACCTGCATAAGACAGCCATCTCTGGGCCCCGTTTTCGGCATCAAGGGCGGTGCGGCCGGAGGAGGATATTCGCAGGTCATCCCTATGGAGGATTTCAACCTGCATCTTACCGGCGATGTTCATGCGGTCGGTCTTGCGCACAACCTTCTTTCTGCGTTTGTTGACAACTCCCTTCTGAAGAAAAACCCGTTTGAAATGGACCCGCTCTCAATCACATGGCGCAGAGTCCTTGATGTTTCCGACAGGTCGTTGAGGAGTATAGTGATAGGTTTAGGCGGCAAGGAAAACGGTATTCCGAGGGAAACCGGGTTTGACATAACCGTCGCTTCCGAGGTAATGGCGATACTTGCTCTCACTGACGGATTATCTGATTTGCGCAAGCGTCTCGGAAGTATCATAGTTGCCGAGTCAAAAAGTAAAATGCCGGTAACCGCCGAAGACCTTAAAGCCGCAGGCTCCATGGCGGTTCTTATGAAGGACGCCATAAAGCCGACGCTGATGCAGACGCTTGAGCACACCCCCGTATTCGTGCACGCCGGACCTTTTGCCAACATTGCGCACGGCAACAGCTCCATCATAGCCGACAGGATTGCACTGAAACTCGCCGACTACGTCGTCACGGAAAGCGGCTTCGGAGCAGACTGCGGCATGGAAAAGTTCATGAACATAAAATGCAGGTACAGCGGCCTGAAGCCGGACTGTGTCGTTATCGTATGCACCGTAAGGGCTTTAAAGATGCACAGCGGGAAATTCAGGGTTGTGCCCGGCAGGCCTCTTGACAAAGGACTTATTGCGGAAAATATTGACGCATTGAAGGAAGGCAGTTGCAATCTGGTTAAACATATTGAAAACGCCAAGCTTTTCGGCATTCCCGTAGTAGTTGCCGTAAATAGGTTCACAACCGATACCGACAGGGAAATAGAAACTTTGAAGGAAATCGCCATGAAAGCAGGCGCCGACGATGTTGCAATGAGCGACGTCTGGGCGAAGGGTGGCGAGGGCGGAATAGACCTTGCAGAAAAGGTTGTGAAAAACTGCGAGAAAAAGCACGATTTCAAACTGCTCTATCCCGACGGATGGTCTCTCAAACAGAAGATAGAGACCATTGCAACCAAGGTTTACGGCGCCGCAAAGGTTGAGTACGCCGCGCTGGCGGAAGAGAAAATTGCGACCTACACCAAGTGGGGTTTTGAGCACCTGCCTATATGCATGGCGAAGACGCATCTTTCGCTTTCTCACGATCCGAACCTTAAGGGACGTCCGGAGGGCTTCACTCTGCCCATAAGAGATATACGGCTCTCTGCTGGTGCGGGGTTCCTGTATCCTCTCTGCGGAGAGATGAGAACCATGCCGGGACTTCCCAGTGTTCCGGCGGGTACGAAGGTGGATATAGATAGCGAGGGCAAGGTCGTCGGCCTCTTCTGACGGATTCATTTCATCCGTAGAACTGCGTTGGCATCGTCATAAATTGCTTCGGCGTATAAGCATACGCCTCATTATTTATTCCTTGCCGTCTTGTTCTCCGGCGAACTGAATCCGCCAGCAATTCCTACAGTTGGCCTCTTCTAAGTGAATTTTTGGTAGTCGCAGGTCTTTAGCCTGCGCACTCTCTATCATTTCTTTAGCACTTTATCCCTCTACCCTCCGGGGAGAGGGGAGGGTGAGGGGTGCTTCTTATTGCTTGTCATTGCGAGCCGTATTGTGGCGCGGCAATCTCAATTCTGAAAATAGTTATGGTTCTGTTAACAGATGAGTTACTGTTACTTGGATTTTTCTACGGCGGAGAGGATTTTGCGGTAGGTTGCTTCGCTGATGGCGTGCTCAATCCTGCAAGCGTCGTTCTTTGCGGCTTTTGCCGGAACCTTCAGCACGTCCCTTAAAAACTTCACAATTACGTGGTGTTTCTCATGTATCTTTTCAGCCGCCGTCCTTCCTTTTTTCGTAAGTTCCACATAGCTGTACTTTTCATGGGCGACGTAGCCGTTGTCCGCAAGTATGTTTATGGCGGAGACCACGGATGGATTTTTAACGTTGAGCAGTTTTCCTATGTCCCTTATCCTTGCGTTTCCATGCTCCTTTTCAAGCATGGTGATGGCTTCAAGATAATCTTCAAGGCTCTGCGTAAGCATTTTTTGCCTCCTAAAAGAACCTGAATATCTGGTAGAATAATACCGCTGCGCTCCATCCGACGAAAAGAGACCATGCCGTTGCGAACGCCGCCCACTTCGCTCCTGTCTCCTGCTTTATTACAGCGACGGTTGCAAGGCACGGGATGTAAAGGAGAGTCATAAGCATGAATGCATAGGCGGAAACCGGCGTGAACAGTCCGGACAGAGAGACCGCAAGCGGCGCTCCCCCTCCCATTACCGTTCCCAGAGTCCCGACGACGAGTTCTTTTGCCAGAAGCCCGAACAACAGCGCCACACCGGCCTGCCAGAAGCCGAACCCGGCGGGTTTCAGCAGGGGCGAAAGCAGTCTGCCGATAATTCCTGTGAAGCTGTTCTCGCTCGCATACTCCGCCGAAAGCGGAAAATAACTCAAAAGCCATACCAGCACCACACCCACGAATATTATTGAGCCAGCTTTTCTCAAAAACAGGTAAGAACGCTCCCACGCGGAGATTAGCATTCCCTTTATGTCGGGCGCATGGTACGGCGGCAGTTCCATTATGATGGGTACGGTCTCCTCCCTGAAAAACGCAGCCTTGAACAGTTTGGCCGTAAGCAAGCCCATTATCAGTCCGATGATGTAAAGCGAAAAGAGCACCGTCCCCTGGTACTTTTTGAAAAATATTCCGGTGAAGAGCAGGTAAACCGGGAGGCGCGCGGAACAGCTCATGAAGGGCAGGGCCAGTATGGTGATTATCCTGTCCTTTTTTGTTTCAAGCGTCCTTGTCGCCATAATTGCCGGCACGTTGCATCCGAAGCCGAGTATCATGGGTATGGCGCTCTTGCCGTGCAGGCCTATCTTGTGCATCAGCCTGTCGGTGACAAAGGCCGCCCTTGCCATATAGCCTGAATCCTCAAGTGCGGAAAAGATGAAGAAGAGCAGGAATATGTTGGGCAGGAATACCAACACCGAGCCCACGCCGGTTATGATTCCGTCTTCCACCAGAGACGCGCTCCATTCCGGAAGATGGAGGAAATGAAGGAGTTTCACCGCATTTACGGAGATGAAGGAGAAAAGTTTCCCGAGCAGTTCCGTAAAAGGGCCTCCCCAGTTGAAAACTGTACTGAACGTGAGCCAGATGAAGAACAGAAAGATTATCCCGCCGAAAAAACTGTGGGTGAAAATCCTGTCCAGCCTGCTGGTCAGTTCTATCT
>CAYOWY010000158.1:0-3636 GCA_964407805.1 uncultured bacterium
CCCTTTGCCATATATTGTACCCCTCCTTTTCTTGTTTTGTACTGTTTTCATCAAAGCGGAACTCCGTTTTTGTCCAGAATATCCTGAACCTCCGCCGCAGCTATATCCCCCGGCTTTTTGTTCTTCGCCGAGGAAATCGACGCGGCCGCGCCTGCCGCCTCCCCTACCGCCATGCACGTTCCTATTACCCTGGCGGAAGCCACTCCTCCGTGGTCGGCGGAGATGGGACGGCCGGAAACAAGAAGGTTGTCTATCCCCTTGGGAACTATGCACCTGTAAGGGATATCATAGTATGAACCCGCGGGCGGGCATGTTTCGGGATAAAGCTGGTCGGAATATTTCTTTTTCATTATGCAGGCCGGCTCAATCGCGCATTTCCGTGAGCACAGATTGCTTTTTGAATTCCACAGCCCGAAGGGACAGTGGATATCTATGAACCAGCTGCCGCGCGCAATCCTGTCGGGGAATTTTTTTCCTTCCAGGACATCATACCCGGTAAGGACGTAATCCCCCGTTATCTGCCTTGTCTCGCGTATGCCCATCTGTACGGGCGTATCTATCAAATAGCAGTTCTTGTAACCCTTCACGTTCTTCCTGTAGAAATCAACTATCTCAAGGGTATCTTTCCTTATCTTGAGTTCGGCTCGCGTGAGGTCGTAAACATTTGTTGCATCGCCGGGGCAGCGCGTAACGGTCGGCGTTATCTCCCCTTTCCTTAAGGTTACCCCGTTTTCGCTTATCTCCTCAAAAAAGGCGTGGTAAGCCGGTATCTTCTTTTCATCCATCGCTTTTTTCACTATCCCCGCGTAATATTTTTCCTCTTCGTCGGTCATCGGCTCAACCCCGCCTATGCGGAACTTCGTACCCATGGACTGCATCCTGCCGTCCGCAGGCCTGCCCTTTGTATATTCGCACCCGGCCCAGTATCCGAGGTCGCCGTCTCCCGTTGCGTCAATAAAAACCTTCCCTCTCACGGCCATGCGGCCGCTCTTGTTTTCCAGAATTACCGAGTCAATGCTGTTACCTTTCTTAATTACCCCTACGGCAAGGGAATGAAGAAGAATTTTAACCCCCGCTTCCATCACCATCCCGTCTATCACGTGCCTTAGAAGCTCCGGGTCAAACCTTATGGAGTCCCATTCTATGTTTTTATCGTCAAGCGCCCCGCCTATCTTCTGCAGTCCTCTTACAACCTCCACCGGAATCCCTCCCAGGATACAGTTGTCAGGGTCTCTCCACGCAAAACCGAAAATAGGCCCCATAAGCCCCGTTGTTGCAAGGCCTCCGAAAAGGCCGTAACGTTCAACAATAAGCGTTTTGCATCCCTGCCTTGCGGCCGCTATTGCGGCGGGGAACCCTCCCGGCCCTCCGCCTATAACCACTACGTCCGCTTCCTCTGCAACCTCCACCTTTCTTTCCGGCTCAACAACATATTTCTTTTTCTTGCTGCTCTCCATTTCGCATTTCTCCTTTACCCCGAACGCTTCCCTGATACACCCTCTTGTGAGGGGTTTTGATTTTGTTTCAGCATCTTCTCACTCAATTATTATTACCCTGTAATCTCGCGCCGGTATGTCAATCGCAATCTTTTCCGGACCGGCATCACATTCCGATTTTCCCACCTCCAGCACCTTCGCTTTCACTCCTTTAGGTCCGAAGCCCATCTTCTTCCAGTCTATGTTCACGTTTACGCTGACATTTTCATATTCCCAGTTTGAAACCACGATTAACGCCTTTCCTTTCTTGTGGTATGTGCTTGCAAGAACCTTTTGCGGCCGGTCGGTTGCCGCCGGAGCGTCTTTCCTCCAGTAGGGAATGAACTCCGATGAAGTCCACCACTCCGAGAAAAGCTTCCACACCGGCACAATGTCCGGAACGTCATGAGGCCCTTCGGGCGCATGCAAAACCCTGTGCGCAAGGCACATCATCATTACTTCGTTCAGGGAAACCGGTTTCACCCCGTACTGGCGCGCATACGACGGATAATGATGCAACGGATAGAATGTGTATGGAACCCCTGATTCGTTCTGTGCATACTGCGCCCGGAAAGAAGCCGGCGACAGTCTTTTATACTGGTCCGCCTTCTCAAGTGCCCAGTGCTCGCCGTGCGTGCGCACGTCAAAGAAACTTGTCAGCACGGAAACTTCTCCCGTATGTGAATAATGGAAGCGTTCCTTTTCCCCTGTTTTCAACACCACCCACATCCTCTTTGCCGCTTCCCTGATTGACCAGAAAGGTATAGTCCTTTCGGTTCTGTCACAGCCGTGGAGCTCATTGTTACAGCATACTATAAATACGTCTGTGTAGATGCCTCCGTACCCAAGCTCGTTTACCATCCTTTCCACTACGTAAACCATGTAATCACGGAAGGAATCGCTCTTCAGGCAGGCCGTCACAAGTTTGCTTATCGGAGAAGACCATCCGAAGGGCGGTACCGCCTTCCATTCGTCCTTGAAGAATTCATACCAGGGATTATTCACGGCAACAGCAGAGGGCCAGAGGTTATGCGCCACGTTCACCCCGTGGCCGGAAAATTTCTTCAGCCCTTCAATGCTTTTGGCGGAATCACGGAACTCCGGGTATCCCGACCTGGAAAGCATGTGGTACGACTGTCCCACCGAAAGCCAGTCAAGATACTCCCTCCCTTCCGGGGTGTCAAACTGCTTATAGGACAGTTCGTTATATATGAAACCGGCAAGCCATCTTTTGAACTCTTTCGGCTCCGGCCTCAAAGGGAACGCATGGTAGGCATATTCATAGGCAAGCGGCCCTTTCATCTCAAAGGGACTGCTCACGAGGTTTACCCTCATCAACACCTCTTTTTCTCCCGTTATGAATTCCGCGTACTTCTTGCCGATGATGTTTTTATTGGTTTCCGTCACAAGAGACAATCCTATCCTGTCGTCCCCCGCCCACACTTCGTTTAAAAACTCTTCCGTCCACAGCCATCCTTTCTGGCTGTACTTATTCACTCCCCAGTAATCCGCCTTCACATTCCCGAGGATAATCTCCGAATCGTAGGAATCGTCGTCCGAGTAGATATCCTCCACAAGGTTTGCCGTGAGCCTGTTGGGCTCCTTCCCGCGCGCAAATAGCGCAACGTCCTTTGAAACAGGGAACTCTATCTTAAGCGAATCAAGAACCAGCTCCTTTTTCGGATTAAGCTCTATGCTCCACAGCGCAAAGCCGTCAAACTCAATGCGCAGGGAACCCTTGACTGCAAGGTTTTCCGAAGATCCGGAAACGTTCCAGGCAACCCACCCGTCTTTCTGTCCGGTCTTCTTCAGCGGCTCAAATTTTAAAACCTCTTCCTTTCCGTTCACAACCGCCGCAAGTCTCGCGGGACTGTGCAGAATATCCCTGCCAAGGGACATTATCTGCGACGGCAGTCCGCTGTTCTGAAGGGTGTATTCCCTCTGGGTTACCGAAACCTTGTTGCCTCTGACTTCAACCGGCGTCCACGGCGGAGGCGCATTGTCGGTAATACCCAGGGTATTGCCCAACCAGGCGGGTTTCTCCGGAATTTTAAGCGGTTCAACTGTTGAAGCTACGACCTTCCCTGCGGAAAGGAGCTGCCCCTTCAAAATATAATCGCCTGCTTTAAGCCCGGCTATATTGATTTCCACGCTTTCCTGT
>CAYOWY010000159.1:0-3625 GCA_964407805.1 uncultured bacterium
CCCCGGTCCGGAGAAAGCCAGCGCTTTGCCTATGATAGCGCGCCGGATATTTATCTCCCTGAAAGAAATGCGCGGAAACGGGTTGTAGAAGATATTCAGTCGTTTTATTTTCAGGGCGGGGGGTATAAGCATTGAAACGGACCCTATGGTCACATTATTGCCGGAGAGGGAAGCAACCCTTCTTACGACAATTCTTTCGGCAAGTTTAGATGAAACGGCCGTTAACGCCAGCAACGCTGCAAGAGCCGTTATAAGAACCTTATATTTTTTTCTCATATTTAAGATATTTTTCAAAAAAACTGAAAGCGGCTTTTCCCGCAAAACTGTGTGTGCCCGGGAAAACCTCTATTTCAAGTTTGTCTCCGGCTCCGGCGGTTTCGTATGCGGCAGACACTTTCTTGTGCGCTTCCATGGCCGACTCTATCCAGAAACAGGTGTCATTCGCCCCTGATTCTATCAGCAGCGGCTTGGGGCATATTGCGGCGATGACGTCCCCGACGTCTGCATATTTGTAAAGGTTAGGGACAATCTGGCTGCCGCAGAAATTAGCTCTGCTTATGGCATAGTGTTTTGTTGTTGTGGCATAGCAGATTATATCGCCGGCCTTAATCCTCGGGTCAAGCAGTGTCAGGTATGTTGCCATGGTTCCGCCGAAAGAAAGCCCCATACAGCCGATATTTTCCGCGTCAACCTCTTTTTTCGTGAGAAGGAAATCAATTGCCCGCATGCCGTCAAAGACGTTTGCGCCAAGGAGAGTTCTTCCCAGTATAAGGTGCTGGAGAAAGTGGATGTTGCAGATATCCCTCGGGGCAAAGATGTTGCAATAGCCGGCGCGTTCGCCAAAACTTCTCCAGTCCGGGCATATCGTTATAAATCCTCTTTCAGCCATCTGTTCGCCGTAGTTGTAGTTAAGACCTTTTATGCTGGCGATTATATCGGGGTTGTTATTATGCGTGCCGGCGACTGCATCTTTTCCGTAAACGCCATGTCCGTGACAGCACAGGATGGCAGGGTGTTTCTTCCTTTCAACCTTGGGGATTAGCAGATACATCGGCATGAAGCAGTTTTTTTCAGTCTGGATTATGTATTTTTCTCTTACAAATTTCTCTTTCTCCTCGGTGGAAACCTTAACGGGGGATAAGTCCGACGGTTCGGGGAATTCCCCGAGAAGTTCCTTGACTTTTTCTATCAGAAGGTTTTTCCATTCAAGAAACTGTTCGGGGGTTTTTGCGCTGAAAGCCATACTGGGTTTCACCCCTTCCGCCCATTTCTCTATGAAATTATCTGTTATCTGCGGTGAATCAATCCTGTTCGGCATAAATCCCTCCTGTCTTTCTAAGATACTTTATAATTATTTTTTCCCCCTGTCAACAGCTCTGTTAATGCCGTATTGATTTTTGGCGGGATAGAAGTAAAATAAAGTAGATGAAAAGATATATCTTGAGGCGTTTCCTGCAATTCATACCTCTTTTGCTGGGTATGACGTTTATTTCGTTTGTAATCATCCAGCTTGCGCCGGGGGACTATTTTACCCAGCTGCAGATGAATCCCGAGATATCTCCCCAAACCATAGAAAGCATGAGGAAAAATTTCGGGTTGGATAAGCCGGTGGTCATCCAGTATTTCTACTGGCTGGGCAATATTGCAAGGTTTAATCTCGGAGAATCGTTTTCTTACCACGTACCGGTATCTTTTCTCATAGGGCAGAAACTCAAAAACACCCTTGCCCTCTCGGTCTTTTCAATATTCTTCACATGGCTCATAGCAATTCCTCTCGGCGTATATGCCGGAATCAAGGAAGGCAGATGGCAGGAAAAGGCAATGTCTTTCTTTGCCTATATAGGGATATCAATACCATCATTTCTTATAGCGATGCTTCTTGTTTTTTTTGCGGCAAGAACGATGGTTCTGCCCGTAGGCGGAACAACGAGCGTTTTTTACATTAATGCGACGGGGTGGGAAAAATTTGTTGATTATATGAAGCACCTTCTCTTGCCGGGAATTGCGCTTACCCTCGCAGAAGTCGGCTGGCTGTACCGGCTGATGAAAAACAATTTTCTGGAGGCCCTGGGCAGTCCTTATATAGTAACCGCCCATGCAAAAGGTCTTGGCGACGGAAGGATTTATTTCAGGCATGCGTTAAGAAACGCAATAAACCCCATGATAACTATTTTTGGCTACACCCTTTCTTCCGTTTTAAGCGGGGCGGCTCTTGTTGAAATAGTAACCAACTGGCCCGGAATGGGCAGGTTGATACTGGATGCGGTGCTTTCGCGCGACCTGTATCTTGTAATGGCTTCGCTCTTGATAGGAGGGATTCTTCTGATTCTCGGCAATTTAATTGCCGATATTCTTATCGCCGCGGCCGACCCGAGGGTGAGGTTGAGATGAAAATATTTTTAAGACGGCTCAATCATGCAAACCGGATTTCATTCATATCCCTGTGGTTTCTGCTGTCTTTGTACCTGCTGGCAATTCTTGCGGATTTTATTTCGCCTTATCCGTATGATTTGCAGAACAGGGAATATGCGCTTTGTCCGCCGACTGTCCCGAGGCTCTTCCATCGGGGGAAAATCTCTCTCCGGCCTTTTGTCTACGGCATAGAGATTGTCAATCCTGCCTTTCAGGAATATGCATGGGACGCTTCAAGGATTTATCCCGTAAGGTTTTTTGTGAAAGGTCCGGAAAGAACGCTTGCCGGATTTATAAAAACGGACAGATATTTTTTCGGTACGGCAGGGGATGGGAAGATATTCCTGTTCGGGACGGACCTTCACGGCAGGGATGTTTTTTCCCGGATTATTTACGGTGCGAGGATATCGCTTTCCATAGGCATTATAGGGGTAAGCATCTCTTTTATTCTCGGGCTTCTTGTCGGAGGAATCTCCGGATACTTTGGAGGGAAAACGGATACTTTGCTGATGAGAACGGTTGAGATAATAATGATGTTCCCATTTTTTTATCTCATGCTTGCACTAAGGGCGGCTTTTCCTCCGGATCTCTCTTCCGTTCAGGTGTACCTGCTGATAGTGGTTATCCTCAGTCTGCTGGGATGGGCTTCTCTGGCGAGGATAATCAGAGGCATGGTACTGTCAATCAAGGAAGAGGAATACGTGCTGGCCGCAAGGTCCCTGGGGCTTTCGTCTTTCAAGGTGATAACAAGGCACATACTGCCCGGGACTTTTTCATATACGGTGACAGCCCTGACTCTTTCGGTTCCCGGGTATATACTCGGCGAGTCCGCCTTAAGCCTGCTGGGGCTTGGCATTCAGGAACCGTATCCCAGCTGGGGCAATATGCTGTCCGTGACGGTAGGCAATCTCCGGATACTGACCGGCGCGCCGTGGATGATGATGCCGGGACTTTTCATTTTCCTCACGGTTATTGCGTTTAATTTTCTGGGGGATGGCATAAGGAATGTGATGGATACTAAGAGATGGTAAATATGGAAAAGGTACTGGATATCAAAAAACTGGAGGTCTCATTCCATCCTGCGGCAGGGGAGGGGTTCAGAATACTGCGCGGGATAAACCTTTCAGTAGGGGAAAACGAATCCCTTGCGCTTGCGGGGGAGAGCGGCAGCGGGAAGACCGTGACGGCAAGAGCCGTCATGAAACTTCTTCCC
>CAYOWY010000160.1:0-3619 GCA_964407805.1 uncultured bacterium
GATAATGGACAGTCCACTTGATAAAATGCTCCGGTGTTTTTCCGGTAGGCAGAGAGATAACCCCTCCGGGGTTCCTTTGCAGCCATTCAAGAAACCGCAGGGACGTTATCTTGCCGAGAGAAGGGAAGTTCGGCACCTCAAGCACCCCGATTTTTTCATAAGGGGGATAAATAAGCTTTTTCCCGTACCTTGAAAGCGCTTTCTCCTCAACTTTTGAAGAATTATCGTATTTTTTCATTTCCCTTATTATAACACACGGCTTTTTCAATCAGTATTAATCCGCCGGTTCAGGAGGAATTAACGGATTTTGATGCCGGGGGGTATTTTTGTGTCAAGCTTCCCTTCTTCCGCATTAATTTCTATATCGCCGCGCCCTGTATGCAAAGACAGCCTCACCCAGTCAAGGCCGACAGAGCCGGGTTTTATTTCTATTTCTTTCCAGTTTGCCGAAAGAGGCTTTAATCCTCCTGCAAGTTCAATAAAATGTATAATGGGATGGGCGCTCCACGCATGGCATAGAGATATATGGCCAGGTTCCGGATTCCACATTTCCCAGCAGGTTGTAGCTCCTTCCTCCAGCATCATGCCCCACCTTCTTTTTATGAAATCCATTATCTCTTTTTCATATCCCCCTGTTTTCTTAAGCGCCTCTATAACGTAATAGTAGTAAAAAGGGCTTGCCTCAATGATATCCCGGTGTTTGAGTGGCTTCAGGCGCATCGGAGGAATTAAAATTCTGTCCGTCCAGAACCTGTGGTATTGCCTGTTCATATCCAAAAGGATTGCCAGCGAATGGGTATGCTGGCTTATCTTATTTACCTGCCTGCGTTTTACGGTGTCATATCCGTCCCGGAATACTTTTTGATTCCCGTCCCAGAAAACCTTTCTGATTTTTGCTTCCGTTTCCTCCGCAGCGCCGAGATAAAACTTTTTTCTTTCGGGTTTCTTAATAGCGTCCGCTATGCAGGCCGCCGTTCTCAACGTATAAAGGTAGAACAGGTTGAAAAGGCAGGAAAAACCTTCTTTATACAGCGGCGCCCAATCCAGGAAAACCCACCATTCCGGCATATCCCCCAGAAGATAGTTTTTCTCCGTGTAATCAGAGAAAAACTTAAGAGCCTTTTCTATTTTGCCGTACTGCTCTTTCATGAGCGAAACGTCGCCTGTATACCTGAAATAGTCAAACTGCGTGTTTATCCATGTTAACGTAAAATCCGGCAGGATGCCTCCGGCCGACACTGCAGGGAAATGCCCGTAAGTCAGCCCGTTGGAAAGCTGGGACTGGCCCGCCTGCTTTATACCTCTCCGAAACAGGCGCATATCGCCGAATGCGTAATACGTGTTTGCCGCCTGAACCCTCGCATCTCCCCACCACTGCGCCTGTTCGCGCCACGGACAGTCAACATAGGCATCCATGCTGCAGCATACCTGCGTCCTTACGCACATATCCCATATGCGGTTTATCGTCTCATCCGACGTTTCAAAAAAAGTTTTGTTTTCAAAAGGATAAGCGGTCTGCCTTACGTAAAGTCTTTTGATTTTAAGACTTTTTTTTACATTCCTGAAAGTTAAGGCAAGATACCTGAATCCGTGGGTACAGAAGGTTTCAAAATTCTGTACGCCCTTTCTTAATATATACCTGTCAGATACCGCCACCATGCTGCTGCTTGACGCCGGGTCTTTTACGTACAAATAATCCTTGTCAAGAGTCTCTGCGGTCGTAAAATCCAGAACCTCTCCGCCGTTTCCCTCTGCTTCAACGCCGATGAAA
Organism: uncultured bacterium; assembly: GCA_964407805.1. Taxonomy (GTDB): domain Bacteria; phylum Ratteibacteria; class UBA8468; order B48-G9; family JAFGKM01; genus JAFGKM01. The sequence continues at coordinate 1,772 of CAYOWY010000160.1, forward strand.
CCCGTAACTTCCGTGCCGAAATCAATTATCAGCGTTTTTCTTTTGCCCGTTGGGAAAGGAAAGATTGTCGTTGACGGTGATTCCGGTTTAAGCATGTTTTCCGGATTTTTCAGCCCCGTAAAATTCTTATGCCTGTTTTTTGTTTCCTCAAGAAAGAGAGAGGTAAGATTTACCGCGTTTTCCCACCCTGCCACGCAATTTCCGGAATAAGAAAAGAGAACCTGCCTGAAATCCTGTTTCCCTTCCTTCATCAGAGGAATTTCTCTTTCTTCAAAATTCAGCCACGGAGCACAGCCGGATTTTCTCCATGAAGGTTCTTTCCATCCGTTTGTGCCGGCTTTTATTTTTGACCCGGGGAGCATCCAGCCTTCTTCAACCTGCCGGGCATCAAGATTTTCCTGAAAACCCATCTGAGGGCTTCTTCTCGCCGTATCTTTCCTGTGCCCCGTACACTCTTTAACTAGCCAGCCGCTGTTCCGGCCCGTTCCTATATCAATATCCCCCGCCCTGCCTGCCAGTATAAGGCCTGCAGACCCTGCGTATACCGACTGGAAAGTGTTTCGGCCGTACTGGTGCGCAAGCACTGCAATGACATTTGCCCCTTTCTTGAGATATTTTTGTATATTAACCCTGTCAAAAGGATAACTTTCAGGGTATCCTCTTGCAGGACCGCAGCAAACATATTCGCCGTTGATGAACAGCTTATACCTTGAGTCCGCAGTTATCTTTATATCAACAGTCCGTTCCGGCCTTGTTTTAAGCATGAACTGTTTTCTGGCGAGCATAAAGACGTTCAAATCGTCATATCCGGTGCGTCCGTACCATATCCATCCTTCGTTCTCAAAAAATATTTTTCTGTCAACACTGGCCATCTTCTTCTCCTCGTACAATTCAGGCGCGGGGATGAGCCTTGTTGTAAAACTCCCTCAACCGCTCCACGGTAAGATGTGTGTAAATCTGCGTAGTCGTTACGCTCTCATGTCCCAAAAGCTCCTGGACGGTCCTTAAGTCGGCGCCGTTTTCAAGCATGTGCGTCGCAAAAGTGTGACGGAAAGTGTGCGGTGTAATCTTTCTGCCGATGGACGCCTTTCTGGCGTATTTGTCCACCATCCTTTCAACGCTTCTTTCCGTCAGAGGCTTTCCTTTGCTGTTAAGAAACACCGTTTCTTCGCCTCTGTGAGGTTTTTTCTCAAGATATTCCGCAAGCGCATTCATCGCCGGCCGGCCGACAGGGACAACTCTCTCTTTTTTCCCCTTACCTTCAACCTTTATCATGTCTTCTGCAATGTTTATCTTATTCATAGTCAGGGAAGCCAATTCTCCCACCCTGATGCCTGTAGCGTATAAAAGCTCCAGAATCGCCCTGTCCCTGAAGACCTGCCAGCTGTTTCCCGAAGGCGCGCTGATAACCGCAAGTGTCTCCTTAAATGTAAGAAATTCGGGAAGCCTTTCAGGTACCCTCGGGGAGCGCAAAATCAACGCAGGGTTGGACGGAATCAGCTTTCTTCCGCTTAAAAACTTGAAAAAGGCCTTTAAACTCGCCGCCTTTCTCGCCGCTGTCTTTTCAGTGCATCCTCCCTCCCTTAAGAACGCCAGGAACTTCAAAAGGAGGGGGTAATCAACTAATCCGAGAGAAAACAGCCTCTTTTTTCTCAAGAACGACAGGAACTGCTTCAGGTCGGTTTCATAGGCGCGCACCGTGTGGGAAGAACAGTTTTTCTGATGGGCGAGGTAGTCAAGGAATTTCTTGAGCGACTTGTTCATGAGTCACATCAATCTATCTTCCCTTTGGTCGAAGGGATACGCTTTCCTTCTATCTTCACGGCGTCCTTGAGAGCAAGCGCAAGC
>CAYOWY010000161.1:0-3613 GCA_964407805.1 uncultured bacterium
TGGAATCCAGTTGTGAGTACACATCGCGCGTTGAAACTGTGAAAGGAGGGATGAAAAGGCGGTAGGCAAGAGGTGTGGTCGGAATCAATCCTTCCCGTATAATTCCTCCGGTTCCTGCAATTATGCACCTTTTCCCAAAGATGAAGAGGGGAACGTCGCTTCCTATCTGCCCGGCCAGGCGGAATAGTTCTACCGGGCTTAAGGAGATATTCCACATTTTAACGAGGGCCTTTAAAACTGACGCGGCGTTTGAACTTCCGCCGGCAAGCCCGCTGCCGGGCGGTATGTTTTTCAGGATTTTAACGCGGACGTTCTTTTTTATGCCGGATATGTTTTTAAGAAGTGCAATGCTTTTTGTCACGGTATTGTCCGGAGGGATATTCCATCCGGGACTGAAGGTTACTTCGCAGGAGACGGATTCTTCTATCTCTATTGTGTCGTACAGGCTGACTATATCCACAAGCGATATCAGCCTGTGAAAATTATTCTCAACAGCGCCGGTTTCAAGAAAAAGGTTAATCTTCGCCGGGGACAGGATTTTCATTTTTATCGGCGGCTTCCTCTGCCGGTTTTTTTGCGACTCTTACCAGCGCGGGCCTCAAAATCTTATCGTGGAACGAATAACCGCTTCTGACTTCCTCAATTATGGCACCTTCCTCAAAATCTCCGGTTTCCACCGTCTCGGCCGCCTCATGGAATTCGTGGTTGAAGGGTTTTCCGGACGTTTCTATCTTTTTAACACCTATGCCGTCAAGAAACCTGGTGAATTCCTTCTTCAGCATTTCAAGGCCCTTGTGCACAGATTCCGGCGAAGGACTGTTCTCCATCTGTTTTACGACGGCTTCAAATATGTCGTCAAACGGGAGAAGTTGTAAAACGAGGTTTTCCGTTCCGAATCTGAAAATATCGCTTTTTTCCCTCTCCGTGCGCTTTTTATAATTGTCAAACTCCGCGGCCGTTCTCAACAGCCTTTCCTTTATGTCAAGAATTTCCGTTTTCTTTTCCTCTGTTTCCTTTTCAAGCTCCTTGAGTTTCCGGCAGGATTCTTTCAGTTCGTTCAAATCAGAAACCTTTATGACCGTAGTTTCTTCCTTCTCTTTATCCCTGTTCCTGTGCATTGCATCCTCTCCGCTCACCTGATGAACCCCATGCGCCACGGGGGCCAGTATGTGAACACCGCTTTTCCCTGAAGATTCTTTTCCGGCACAAATCCCCAGTACCTGCTGTCCTTGCTGTTTATGCTGTTGTCTCCAAGCACGAAATAACTTCCGGGAGGGATATCAAGCTCGGTTCCGTTCCCGTAGTATCCGTCGCTGTAATAGTACCTTGATGCAACGGATTCTTCCTTCACCGGTGCGCTGTTTATGTATATTGCGCCGTCCTTGATCATGACCTTTTCACCCGGCAGTCCTATCATCCTTTTTACGAAAACCCGTCTGGGGTCTTCGGGGTATTTGAAGATGACGACCTCTCCCCTTTCAGGCCGGCGCACCTTGAAAATCACGCTGTTTGAAAGCAGTCGGTCGCCGATATCCAGCGTCGGAACCATAGAAGTGGAGGGAATTTCAAAATTCCCTATCAGGAAAATCCTCACAAGTACCGCTATCGCCAGAGCTATCAAGAGCGATTTGAACCAGTCAACCGTCTGTTTTTTCTTTGTTGTCCGCATAATGGTTCCTTTAAAAAGTCAGGTGAAATTTTACCTTTTCTGCCTTTTAAAATCAACTGCCTTTATGTATGAGCCGACATATCTGCCCATCATGGTTTCAAAGGAAAACTCGGATTCCACCCGTTTCTTCGCTTTTTCACCCATCATTACGCTACGGTTTTTGTCTTCAAGGAGGGAGATTATTCCTTCGGCCAGTTTCTCCGGTGATTCGGGGGGTATTAAAAGTCCGCTTACGCCGTCTTCTATTATAAAGGGTATGTCACCCACGGAAAATGCGGCGCAGGGTTTTCCGGCGGCCATGGCTTCCAGCAGGCTGACGGGACAGCCCTCCCAAAGCGAAGGAAAAACGAAAATATCAAACAGCTCAATTACTCCGGCGGCATCGGGGATGAATCCGGTGAAAATAAACTTTTCAGAAATCCCTGCAATCTCTGCCTGTTGAACGAGTTTTTGTTTAAGCCCTCCCTCCCCCACTATCATAAACCGCACATCGGGAAACCTTTTCAGGATGAAAGGAGCCGCTGATACGAGGTGTTTGTGCCCCTTGGGGCTGCGCAGGTTGCCTACCGTACCGACAATGCGCTCGTCCGTTTTTATCCCGAAGTTTTCCCTTCGGTATACGGTATGCGCTTTTTCAATCGCAATGCCGTTGGGGATCACCTCTATTTTTTCAGGCGGTATCCCTGCTTTTTCCTCCAAGACTTTTTTCCCCGCATGGGAGTTGGAAATTATCATGTCCGCCCATCTTGACGTGAACCCATCCGCGAGCCAGTGCAGTTTTGTCCTCCACGGGTCGGTGCTTCTCTGCGAAGAGATTACGGCCGGCGTTCTTAACATCCTGCCGGCTATCCTGCCGGCAAGGTTTCCGTAGAACAGGAATGAGTGGATTATGTCGGGAGATTCTTTTTTGAGCGCTCTGAAAAGCTGTATGAATTTAAAAGGATTTGCTTTGAGGTTAAAAACGCGGTTTTTAATAGATTTGCGGTTTAACTCCTCCGTGAACTTGCCTGTTCCCTTTATTGCAAAAACAACGGGCGGGCAGAAGGTTTCCGGAGGCAGGCTTTCAGCCGTGAGGAGAACCATCTTTTCTGTCCCTCCTATTTCGGAACCCGAAATCACAAAAGATATCTTAATTTTTTTCTTGTTTTCCATAGAAAGGTTCGGGCGGCAGTGAAGGCACATCCCTTTTTATTTTTTCAATCGCCAGAAGAGCGTTTGTACCGGCATGCGGGTACAGCAGGCGGTTAGCGGGTATCGTTACGGTTTTAAGTTTCCTTATTTTTTCGGGAAGGACGGATATGCCCGGTCCGGTGAGCAAAACTTTTTTCTTCCTGCACTTTTCATAAACTTCGCCGGCATCAACCGTCTTTGCCGCATATCCCTTGTAACAGAACTTTCCGTTGAAATAAGAGAGGTGTATTTTCCCCCTGTATGCGTTTACAGCGCAGAAGGCGGGCATCTTGAATTCCTTTAATGCGAAGAACAGATTTTCGGCCGTGCCTATGCAATATATACGGGTGTTGAATGCGGCGGCGAGCCCTTTGGCGGCGCCTATTCCCAGTCGAATTCCGGTCCACAGCCCGGGCCCTGCGGATACGACTATCAGGTCAAGTTCGCCCGGCTTGCAGTTATTGTCTTTAAGCACGGTGTCGGTATTAGCGAGAAGCCTGCTTGCGGCGTCAGCGGTTTTAAAGGAGTATTCGGTGAGTATTTCTGCGTTTTCAAGAAAAGCGACGCCGGATATTTCTAATGTGGTTTCTATTGAAAGGATTTTCATTTAATTGCATCTGTTGAGAATGCCGGTAATTGTTTCTGCGTCAAAGTTTGTTCCGGCGGCAAGTTTTATTTCGGATATCAGAGACATACGCGCTTTGCCGAAAGCCACTTTTCCTTCAAGATATACGGGCAGTCTTTTTTTGTCGGCGGTAATCCAGAGGTCCATAG
>CAYOWY010000162.1:0-3580 GCA_964407805.1 uncultured bacterium
GTTTAACCGTAACCATAAGCAGAGAGTTTCTGGAAATCCGCTTCGGCATAGGCCTTATCAAAAAAAGGGTCCCTCTGAAAGATATCGCTTCCTGCCGCTCCGTCAGAAATTCCTGGTTTTATGGATGGGGAATCCATATGACGCCGCACGGCTGGCTTTACAACGTTTCCGGTTTTGACGCGGTTGAGGTAACCACAAAATCCGGCAGAAAATACCGCATAGGCACTGACGTCCCCGCAGAACTTGAACAGGCAATCCGCTCCGCCACTTCTATAAAACCCTGAAATTCCGGCGATTTCCCTCTCCGTTTTTCAAGAAAAGGGTTTCGCAAACTGCAAAAAAAAGGTATAACGAACCCATGAAAAACACGATTTTATCTGAGAAAAAACGGTTGACGGACGAATTGTGGGCGGTTGATGCGGAAGTTAAAAATATCCTGCTTGATTCGTCCACCCTTAAAGAGGCCCGCACGGCACTTTTTAATTACATCAACAATGCCGAAAGAGCGCTTTTCAAGGCGCACAGCAGAAAACCGCTGAGGCAGATACATCCCGTTGAGAAAAACAATGCCAAAGAGTGCACACGCGTCTTCAAGAATATCATACGTGCGGAGAATGAACACCTGACGGGATTTTCAGCGCTCAGTCTTCTCTGGAAACTCGCGGTAAAACCGGATGAAGCGCGGAAAGAAGCGGGTGAAGGCTTCATCCTGGAATTTATACACTTATTAAAGGGAATACAGGGACGTTCAGGACTGTACGGGAAGAAAACCGGCGGGAAAACTATAAAGGAAACTGAAAGAACGGGGATTGTACGCTCAAAGGTGCTTGACGAATATTCTTCTCTTATAAACATGCGCATTCAGAAATATCCCAGGGGGCTTGATGAATCTCTTGTCGAAAAAAGAGCGGAAAACAGAAAACGCATTATGACCCATCTCCGGGCGGAAGAAAAAGACTGGCAGAATTACAGGTGGCACATGAGACATATCCTCCGGGAGCTGAAACCCCTCAAAGAACTGATTAACCTTGAAAAAGACGAGATTGAGGGGTTGGAATGCGCACAGGAAGCCGGCATACCATTCCAGATAACCCCCTACTATCTGTCTCTGTTCAACCCCGGGGGAAGGACCGAAGAGGACAGGGCTGTGCGCGCACAGGTAATACCCAGCGTCAACTACTGCAAAACCATCGTTGAAAGCCGCGAAAAGGGGCAGGATATGGATTTCATGGGGGAAAAATCAACAAGCCCCGTGGATTGCGTAACACGCAGATACCCCCAGATACTTATTATCAAGCCCTTTGAGTCCTGCCCGCAGATATGCGTCTACTGCCAGCGCAACTGGGAGATAAAAAAGATAAAAGAAGGCGCCGTAACCAATGCTAAAACACAAAAAGCCCTTGACTGGATACGCAAAAATCCAAATATAACCGAGGTGCTGGTAACCGGCGGCGACCCTCTGACACTGAGCAACGATTATCTTAACGAACTAATGGACAGCATATCATCCATTACTCATGTGGAAAGGATACGCATCGGCACCAGAACCCCCATAACACTGCCTTTCAGGATAGACGGAGGTTTCATAAAACTTCTAAAAAAACACCACGAATGGGGAAAAAGAGAAGTCTGCATCGTAACCCACGTTGAACACTCCTCCGAGATCACCCCGGATGTGCTTGAAGCCGTAAGGAAAATAAAAGAAGCGGGCGTAAACATATACAACCAGCAGGTATTTACATACTACAACAGCCGCAGGTTTGAAACCGCCGCACTGCGAAGAGCTTTGAAGATTTCGGGAATTGACCCTTATTACAGCTTTAACACCAAGGGGAAGAAAGAGACTTCGGATTTTCGCGTGCCTATCGCAAGAATTGAGCAGGAAAGAAAGGAAGAGGCAAGGCTTCTACCCGGCATGGTCAGGATGGACGAACCGGTCTTCAACGTGCCCAAGCTGGGCAAGTCCTACCTGCGCGCATGGCAGGACCACGAGATAATAATGCTCCTTCCAGACGGAAGGCGCATCTACAGATTCTACCCATGGGAATCCCGCCTGCTTCTGACGGACACTTATCTGTATACCGACGTTCCGATATATGACTACCTGATGCGCCTGCACAGAGACGGGGAAAATATAGAAGACTACAAATCCATCTGGTACTACTTCTGAAAATTTACGCATAACGTTCCCTTGACAGCACGGCCTCTTTGTGTTATATTGTCTTACGGAGGTATTACAATGAACAACACAATTACCATAAGAATCTCCAATGAACTGAAGAAAACCCTTGAAACCGCAAGCAAAAAAAACAGCGTAAAAGCAAGCCAGCTGGTCAGGGAAGCGCTGGAGCGCTACCTTTCCGTGCAGAGATTCAGGGAACTTCGGGCGGAAACCATCTCATATGCCGAAAAAGCGGGTTTTTATACGGATGATGACGTTTTGAACAAACCAAAGAAGAAAAACAAATGAAAATTGTTCTGGATTCAAACGTCATAGTTTCCGCTTTCGGCGTTCAGGGATTATGCTCTGAAATATTTGCCTACTGTCTTTCGGAACACAAAATTATAACCAGCAATTTTATTATCCGGGAAGTCATTAAATCCCTTGAGAAAGATTTTGGAATCCCTGGAAAGAGAGTCCGGGAACACCGAAAATTTCTGATTGAAGAGACAAAAGCTACAAATCCCCTGCCTGTATCATGCCCTGCATGCCGCGACTCCAAAGATTTAGCAATTCTCGGCACGGCATGGGCTGAAAGAGCCGATATTATCATTACCGGAGATAAAGATTTGCTGGATTTGAAGGAGTTTAAGGGAACTGTCATTCTCGGCGTACGCGAATTCTGGGAAAAGCGCAGGAATTTCTAAAGTTTCCGCTCACTTTCAATTTGTACAGAGAGAAATAGCATTATACGATTGTTAAACGCTTAAAAACATCTTTTTGTTTGCATGTATCGGGAACGAAGTTCCTGTATAACTATATGTATTGTATGTGCGAAGTGAAAGCATATCGCCCGATTAGAAGATTTTGCCGGGATTGAGGAGGTTATTCGGGTCAAATACCCTCTTTATCTCTTTCATCATCCTCAGAGCGGCTTCATCCGTGAATAAGCCGAGATATTCCTTTTTTGCAAGTCCTATCCCGTGCTCGCCGGAGACCTTCCCTCCCCTCTTCTTGGCGTCCAGATGTATCTCCCTGCGGACATCCGGATAAATTTCCTTCCAGCCGGGGTTATCGTTCCTATTTTTGTCCGTTTTCATTATATGCGTATGAAGATTGCCGTCCGCCGCATGACCGTAGGTGGGAAGCCATACGTTATATTTCTCGGAAAGTTCTTCCACGTACCGGATATGTTCTTCCATGCGGTTACGGGGAAGAACTATATCAAGGATTTCCACGGTCTTTGATTTCAACGCCTCGTAAACAAGGCTCCTTATAGCAAGAATTTCTTCCTGCTTTTCCTGCGGCTGGGCGACAAAAACATCCACCGCGTTGTATTCAATGCAGATTTCTGAAATTTTTTCGCTGACCGACATCAGCTCCGCACCATACCCTTCAAGTCTGTCTCTTATACATCTC
>CAYOWY010000163.1:0-3580 GCA_964407805.1 uncultured bacterium
CCGCTATTCCCTGTCCCTGCCTTCTATCCCGTTAACCGTCAGGTTTACGTCGGGCAGGCTGTCGTTTGCCGGCAGAATCCCGCGTGCAGGGAGAAATTCAACGTGCCCGTCAACAAAAAGATAATTCCTGCTTCCTTCCCATGTCCACCAACCGTTTTTTCCCGACGTATGATTGTCAAGCCACTCCGCCATAAGGACTTTCCCGTCAGGATGCAGTACCCTGCTCAATTTCTGTGGGACGGACGGGACAATCTTTCCCGCGTCATACGTGAAGTCGGCGGCGTTCATAAGGTTTATCTGCCCGGGCGAATGATAAAAACTCATTGAGTATCCGTATGAAGTTGATTCCCATTTTTCAGGAGCCGTTCGGTCCGATGGACAGAATAAAATGCGCAAGCCGGCTGAAGAAACGCCAGACACCACATACAGAACGAGCATTTTTCTCCATCCTCTTCCCATCCACAGCCAGTAAACGGGGTTATTGCTTACAGGGTCTTCCGCGCAAGGGAAAATTTCATTGTAATCCTGCAGATACATCTGGAATGAAAGCCCTATCTGCTTCAGATTGGCGGCGCAGACTGTCTGTTTCGCTTTTTCCCTGCTTTTTGAAAGAGCGGGAAGCAACAGGGAAGAAAGCATAATCACTATGGCCGCAACTGCCAGCAGTTCCACCAGGGTAAATCCACCGTTTCCACAGCATTCTTTCCGCATATTTTCTCCAGGGACGACAGCAAATATTATATCTTCAAGAAATATTTTATAAAGGCGGGATGTTTTGGGGATTACTGACCGTCAAGTTTAATCTTGCCTTCCCGGATAACCTTCTCGCATGCATCAACGGCATCCGCGTCATAAAGTACGCCGCGGTTCATTCTTATCTCCTCCATCGCCTTCTTCACTCCGAGCGCAGGCCTGTAGGGCCGGTGGGAACTCATCGCTTCGACGACATCGGCAACCGCAAGTATCCGTGCTTCTATCCGGATTTCATCGCCTTTCAGCCCTTCGGGATACCCGCTTCCGTTTAACCGCTCATGGTGCTGAACAAGTATATCCGCGACAGGCCATGGCAGGTCAACACCCTTGACAAGGTCTGCTCCCTCCTTGCTGTGAGTTTTTATTATGTCAAAGACCATATCAGAAAGTTTTCCGGGTTTTGTCAGCAGTTCTATGGGTACGGCAATCTTGCCGACATCGTGTATCAGTCCCGTCATAAGGATGTTTTTTACGATGTCTTTATCAAGCTCCATTTTTTCCGCAATCGCCTGTGCGAGTTCGGCAACCCTGCGCTGGTGCCCCGACGTGTAAGGGTCGCGTATTTCCGACATCTTTGCCATCATCCTGATAACGTCTTCCGTGGTCTTCTGCAGTTTTTCAACGGTTTCCTGCAGTTTACCCGTCTGCGCATCCACCTCCTGCCGGAGTATCTCGGTGTGCCTTTTCAGGAAATCCTCAAATTCCTTTATTTTGAGGAGATTTCTTATCCGCATCGTAAACTCTATCCGGTCTATCGGCTTTGTAATGAAATCAACCGCTCCGCATTCCAACCCCATAATCCGCGTCTCTTTGTCTTCAAGTATGGTAACAAATACAACCGGGATGTAGCGGGTGCCGGGAGACTCTTTTAGTTTCCGGCATACCTCAAAACCATCCATGCCCGGCATAAGGATATCGAGGAGAATTATGTCAGGCAGGAATTTCCCGGTTTTTTCTATGGCCTCGGGACCGCTCTCCGCCGCTTCAAAGAGGTATCCTTCGTTTTGCAGAAGCGCTTCCATAAGGCGCAGTTCCGCGCCGTTGTCGTTTACTATGAGAACCCTTGGCTGTCTTCCCTTATCCATTATTTTTCTCCAGGGAGCTTTTCACCGTTTTTATGAATTCTTCCCTTTTGACGGGCTTGGCTATATAGTCTGTAAAGCCTTCCGCGAGAAATCGCTCTCTGTCGCCCTTCATCGCATAAGCCGTAACCGCCACGACCGGAATCTTCTTTGTCTTTTTACCGGCTCTCAATGCTTTCAGCGCTTCGCTCCCGTCCATCACGGGCATCTTTATATCCATGAGAACCAGGTCGGGAACGGTCTCATCGGCGACTTCTATCCCCTCTCTGCCGTTAGTCGCGGTAAGCGTTTCGTGTCCCATGGAAGAAACAATGCGTTCAAAAAGCTTCCTGTTGACATCATTATCTTCCACAATCAGTATTTTAGCCATCGCTCATTCTCTCACCGGTATCGTAAAACTGAACTTTGACCCCTTTCCCGGGTCGCTCTCCGCCCATATCTTTCCGCCCTGAAGTTCAACCAGCCGCTTGCTAAGGTTAAGTCCCAGCCCCGTGCCTTCCCGCATCTCATCCGGCGTTTTCCCTATTTGCTGGAAGGGATTGAATAATTTAGGGATGTCTTCCTTATCAATACCCGTTCCGCTATCCCGGACAGTTACATGAACCTCTTTTGCAATCTTTTTTACGGCTATTTCTACCTCTCCGCCGTCAGGCGTGAATTTCAGGGCGTTGCTAAGGAGATTGAAGATTACATGTTTTATCTTTGTTCCGTCCGCCAGCACTCTTTCTATACCGTCCGATATGTCGGCCGTAACTTTTATGTTATGTTTAAGCGCCTTGGCTTTGAACATACTTATACTGCGAAGGATAAGGTCTTTCAGCGAAAACTCTTCCAGCTCCAGCTCCATTTTACCCGCCTCTATCTTGGAAAGGTCAAGAATGTCGTTTATAAGTTCCAGAAGGTGTTTCCCGCTTTCGAGTATGTCCGCAACGTACTCTCTCTGTTTTTCGATAAGCTCTCCGGCCATATTGTCAAGCAGCAGTTCTGAAAACCCTATAATTGAATTGAGCGACGTCCTCAATTCGTGGGACATGTTGGCGAGAAAGTCGGATTTTGCAGCGCTGGCGGTTTCGGCGGACTTCCTTGATTCAACAAGAATTTTCTTTACCTCGTCTTCGCTTGCGCCCTTCAGCGTAAGCCCTATTCTGTTCCACTTTAGAATCATCTCGCGGTATATCCCGAGCTTCTTTTCCTTCATCGCCGCTACGGAATAATCGTGCGTAAGTCCCCTTTCCATATTTCTGAAACAGAGGCCGATTCCGTCCTGAAACAGGTACCACAGTTCGTCCCTAACCGCAAGGCAGATTGCCGGGCAGGGAAGGCTGTCTCTTCCGACTACAACGCTCAAAACGTATGTCAGTTTGTCCATGCGGATAATATGATACCACCCGCTCGCAAAACAGGCAAAGGTATTTAAGGCAGAAAAGAGAGAATATCGCTTAAGGGGGAAACTATGCAAAAGATGCAAAAATCAAGTTTTATAATCTCCGCTTCAATCTTTGCCGCAATAGGGCTGATTTTTCTCATCGCCGGCTTTGCGGCGGAAAACAAAACCCTGAAAACAATGGGAGCTATATGGCTACCTCTCGGAATAATTAATATTATTTTTGTGCTCGTTGCAATAAAAAAAGATAAATAGCAAATTGCCTGTCAATTTGAAATTTCTCCGGTACAGCTGAATTAAGCACCCCTTTCGAAAAGAAAAGATAGACAGTGAAAGCGATAGAAATATTATTGTTTTATGG
>CAYOWY010000164.1:0-3564 GCA_964407805.1 uncultured bacterium
GGAAGAGATAGACAGAATGGTTAAACAGGCGGAACAGCACGCGGAAGAGGACAAAAAGCAGAAAGAAATAATTGAGGTCGTAAACCAGGCGGATTCTCTCGTTTATACCGTGAACAAGACACTCAAGGAGCATAGCGACAAGGTAAGCGAGCCGGAGAAAAAAGAGATACAGGACAAGATAGATGCCCTGAATAAGCTCATACAGGCGGAACAGAAGGATATTGAAAGCATTAAGAGGGGTATGGACGAGCTCCAGCAGGCGTCGCACAAGATTGCGCAGATTATCTACCAGCAGACACAGCAGGCGGGACAGCAGGCAGGAGCAGAAGGGCAGCAGGAACCGCCTGTTGAACCCGGCCAGGAAGGCGAAAAGAAAACTGGGAGAGACAACGTGGTTGACGCCGAATACAAAGAGGTTGACGACCAGCAGGGGAATAAATAGCAGGGCATAAATGAAATATTTGAGAATTGAGGCGGATGGAATCGGCGCAGGCGGAAGTTACGGCATATTAGACGGCGAATATGTCAACATAATCAGGCATTCTCCTCTGGCGGAGGAGCCGGAGACGACAGGCAAAAGGATACACATCAAAGACGTGAAGGCATTCCTCCCTCCGGTGGATGCGCCCAATATTATAGCCCTCGGGCTTAATTACCGCGAGCATGCGAAGGAAAGCAACATGGAGCTTCCTTCCGCACCCGTTATTTTTTTGAAGTCCGTAACAGCAATGACGGGACACATGGACCAGATTATTCTGCCGGCAGGAGCCCCTGATTTTGTAGACTATGAAGCTGAACTGACTATAGTAATCGGGAAACGTGCAAAGAACGTTCCGGAAGAAAAGGTGCCGGAATATATACTCGGATATACATGCGGGAATGACGTAAGCGCCAGAGACTGCCAGATGAAGCTTGACAGACAGTGGGCAAGGGCAAAATCTTTTGACACATTTGCCCCTGTCGGTCCATGGATCGTTACGGATGTAAAACCGGATAATCTGCGGATACAATCAAGGGTAAACGGCGCCGTAATGCAGGATTCAAATACATCGGATATGATATTCAGCATACCCGTGTTAGTAGCATACCTTTCACGGCAAATGACGCTTTTGCCCGGCACTCTTATCATGACAGGCACTCCATCCGGCGTAGGATTTGCGAGAGAGCCCCAGGTATTTCTTCGGGAAGGCGATACCGTGGAGATTGATATTGAGGGTGTCGGAGTGCTTAGAAACGCGGTGCGGCGCGAACAGCAGGTTATTGTTTTATAAGCTGGATATGTTTGAGCATCACAAGCGAGGTACGTTCGTTCTCGTTGAGCTTGAAAGTAATAAATTTGATAGTTTCTTCAAGATTCGGTATCAGGACGTACTCAAGTGCGTTTACCCTCCTTCTCGTCCTTTCAATTTCATAAGCGAAGCTTATAAGCTTATTTTCCAGAAAAGAAAGTTTCATCAGGTGCTGAATTATCTTTTTCCCATTTCTCAAGATATGATACGGATAAGGGCTCATTGTATAATCGGGAGGGATTTTTTCGGGTTTTGTATGGAAATTGATTTCAGAAACGGGTATGTTGAATATGCGCTTTGTGTGTAAATAAAAAGTAGTTTTGAAAAAAGCGCTTTCAATAAAATCTTTCCATGATTTCTCGTCAAGAATGCCTTTCAGTTTCAGAACTTCCAGATAAAATGCCGACATATCTTTTTCAAAAGCCTTTCTTGATTTTTTCACCTCTTCTACAAGCGATCTGAATTCTATGAGAAGTTGTTCCTCCTTGTCTTTGAGGAGTTTGTGCCCTCGTCCTGCAAGACGGGCTCTTTTGCGGAGTTTCAGCAATTCCATCCTTGTCGGGTTGACCTTCATCTTCATTTCCAGTATTTCTCCATGATTTTAGGCGGTATTCGTTTAACCTCGCTTTCCGGAAGAGTCTTCAGCAGTTTCCATCCCGTATCAAGCGTCTGTTTTATCGTCCTGTCTTCATCCGTACGCTGGGTTATGAATTCTTTTTCCATGCGTTTTGAAAATTGAAGGTGGGCGATGTCGGTCTCGGTAAGAGATGCTTCGCCAAGCACCACGGCAAGCTCCTCTGCTTCTTTCCCTCTGGCATAGGAAGCAAACAGCTGGCTTGCAACGGACGGGTGGTCGTCTCTTGTAAGCTCTTTTCCCGTTTCATGGTCTGCGCCTATGCCTTTATCCCGCAGTCTTGAAAGTGACGTCAGGATGTCAATGGGCGGATATATTCCTTTGAGGTGCAACTGTCTTGAGAATATTATCTGGCCCTCGGTTATATAGCCTGTCAGATCGGGGATAGGATGTGTTTTATCGTCTTCCGGCATTGTCAAAATGGGAATCTGAGTAATTGAACCTTTTCTGCCTTTTATTCTGCCCGCACGCTCATACAGCGTGGAAAGGTCTGTATAAAGATAGGACGGATAGCCTCGCCTTCCGGGTATTTCATTGCGCGCGGCAGAGATTTCCCGGAGAGCTTCGGCATAGTTGGTCATATCCGTAAGTATTATTACCACGTGCATACCCAGTTCAAAAGCAAGGTATTCGGCTGCGGTGAGCGCAACTCTCGGGGTGGATATGCGTTCTATGGCGGGTTCGTCGGCAAGATTTAAGAAAAGGACGCATCGCTCCATGGCTCCGGCTTCCCTGAACTCCTTTCTGAAAAATTCCGCCTCTTCAAAAGTTATCCCCATTGCGGCGAAAACCACTGCAAACTTCACATCTTCTTTTTCCGAAGGTATTTTTGCCTGTTTTACAATCTGGGTGGCAAGCAGGTTATGGGGGAGTCCTGCACCGGAGAAAATGGGAAGTTTCTGCCCGCGAACTAGGCTGTTCAGCCCATCCACCGCGGAAATCCCCGTCTGGATGAACTCCGACGGGTAGTCTCTCCTCGTGGGGTTTATGGGAAAGCCGTTTATGTTAAGGTTCTTTTCCGGTATTATTTCAGAGCCTGTATCTCTTGTCTCTCCCATACCTGTGAAAACCCTGCCGAGTATATCAGGAGATACGCCGAAAGTTATTCCTTTGCCTGTAAACCGTATTTTTGTTTTTGAAACATTCAGCCCCGAAGTCCCTTCAAATACCTGTACAAGGGCGTTATTTCGCTGGATTTCCAGTATTCTGCCCAGCCTTTTTTTTCTGTCTTCAGTGATGATTTCAACAAGTTCTCCGTAGCCGGCTCCTTCAACTCCCTCAATGAGTATTAAAGGCCCGGAAATATTTTTTATGCTTTGGTATTCTTTAAGCGACTGGAGTGTTTTTTCCATTATGCGCTTATTATATATTCCATATGGAAAATTTTCAAGTTTGACAATAAACGATAATCGGCATCTTATATTTTCCGGTTAAACGAAATCGGTCAACAAAAATTGACAAAATTGACGGTATATGATATATATAGTCTGCAAGACTATATAAATATAGAAAACTGTATTCAGAATTCATTTTCCGGCAGAAGATAGAGAAAAGTGAAGTTATACTTTCTAACGAAAACAACTCAAAAAGATTACTATGACAAGAAAAGTTCTTTGAAAAAGTAGAGGAAAAGGAAATCTC
>CAYOWY010000165.1:0-3512 GCA_964407805.1 uncultured bacterium
GAGAAATCCCCAGAACGCCGAAACCCTGATATCAATTCTGCAGGTGCCTGAAGCCGAGGAATTGATTGAGAAAAACATCGTTAAGGGCGGGATGATCCCTAAAGTCAAATCAGGAGTTTCTTCCATAAAAAAGGGAGTGAAGAAAGTGCATATAATTAGCGGGAATATCCCCCATTCAATAGTGTTGGAAGTTTTTACCGAGCACGGGATAGGCACCGAGATTTGCAATTGAGGAATTAAAAAATGGAAATGAAAGAGGTCGCGGGGAATTACGAAAAATATGTTGTCGGCTCGTACACAAGAACCGGGCTGGTTTTTGTTGAAGGCAAAGGCAGTTATCTTTGGGATTCTGACGGGAAAAAGTACCTTGATTTCTTCCCCGGCTGGGCGGTATCAGGGCTCGGGCACTGCCACCCCAGGGTTGTGCAGGCGATTAAAGAGCAGGCTGGAAAACTTATACATATAGCCAACAATCACTATCATCCGTGGCAGGGGGCTCTTGCAAAGAGGCTTTCGGAGCTTTCATTCGGAGGTAAGGTTTTTTTCTGCAACAGCGGAGCGGAAGCCAACGAATCGGCTATAAAGCTTGCACGGCTCTATGGCAGGAACACGGGTCGTTACGGGATAATATCAATGGAAAATTCCTTCCACGGCCGGACGCTTGCCACTGTTACGATGACGGGACAGCCCAAATACAGCAAGCCTTTTGAACCTCTCCCTCTGGGCTTTTCGTATGTACCGTTCAACGATTTTGACGCCCTGAAGAAAGCGGTGGGCGCACAGACCGTTGCCGTTATCATTGAACCGGTTCAGGGGGAAGGCGGTATAAATGTGGCCGACAAGGAGTATCTTAAGAAAGTCAAAGAATTATGCAAGAAAAACGACCTGCTTCTTATATTTGACGAGGTGCAGACAGGGTTCGGACGGACGGGGAATCTTTTTGCTTACCAGCATTTCGGAGTAGTGCCTGATATTATGACGCTCGCAAAGACTCTCGGAGGCGGTTTTCCCATAGGCGCGATGATTGCCGAAAAGAAGATAGCCGACCTTATGGTTCCCGGGACGCATGCATCCACTTTCGGGGGCAGTCCGCTTGCCTGCGCGGCGTGCCTTGCGGTGCTTGATGCGATTGAACAGGAAAAACTGATAGACAATGTTACAAAACAGGGCGCTTACTTGAGAAGCAGACTTCAGGAGCTTAAGGATAAATACCCTGCAGTGAATAAGATAAAAGGACTGGGCGTAATGCTTGCCATTGAACTGGACAGGGAAGGCGCCGGACTTGTTGATGTCTGCACTAAGAAAGGACTGCTCATAAATTGCACGCACGGCAATGTAATACGGGTCATGCCGTCGGTCGCCGTCACCGTTCAGGAAATAGACGAAGGAATTGCAATCCTTGATGCCGCCATCGCTGAATTTACGAGCTGACAGCGCAAACCCCGGAGGCGTTAAAAATGAAAAGAGATTTTCTCGGTATAAAAGATCTTACTGGAGAAGAGATTTACAGGATATTCAATCTTGCCAAACGGTATAAATCCGACAGGAAAAAAGGGAAGGTTGCTTCCGTTCTCGACAACAAAACGATAGGACTGCTTTTCAATAAGCCGTCCACGCGCACGAGAGTCTCTTTTGAAGTCGCCATAAACGAACTCGGAGGCAGGCCGCTTTATATGTCAGGCGCCACTACCCAGATTTCCAGGGGAGAAACGATACGGGACACTTCCGCAGTGCTTTCGAGGTATCTTTCCGGGCTTGTTATAAGGACGTACAAGCAAGAAGATGTGGAGGAATTTGCAAAGGGATTCTACCATCCGGTGATAAACGCTCTTACCGACCTTCTGCACCCCTGCCAGATACTTAGCGACTATTTTACGATTTACGAGGAGAAGGGGCATGTTGAAGGTTTGAATGTCACCTATATAGGCGACGGCAACAATGTATGCAACTCCCTTATACTCGGCGCCGATATGCTGGGGGTGAACATAAGGGTTTCATCGCCCGCGGGATACCGGCCTGCGGAGCAGATAATAAAACTTGTGAAAAACAAAAAATTGCTGGAGATAAACGACCGTCCCGAAAAGTTTATTAAGGATGCCGATGTTATATATACGGATACGTGGGTCAGCATGGGCGAAGAAGAGGGGATCGCTTCCAGGAAAAAGATATTCAGCAAATACCAGATAAACAGGAAACTGCTGGCCGGCGCGAAAAAGGATTTCCTTTTCATGCACTGCCTGCCCGCCCACAGGGGATGGGAAGTGACCGACGACGTAATAGACAGCAAAAATTCAATCGTAATTGATCAGGCGGAGAACCGCCTTCACTGCCAGAAAGCGCTTCTCCATTTTCTCTACTCCGAACTCTAACGCACGTCTCTTTAATTGTGAGGAGTTTTGATTCAATCCATGGACTACGGAAAACGTACTGAAAGAGTTGTTGAATACCTTGAGAAAAAAAACATTCCTGCTTTGCTGATAAAACACCCGTCAAACATCTTTTACCTCACAGGGCTTCTCGATATAGAAGGATTGCTTATCGTTGACCGTTCGGAACGGCATCTTTTTGTCCCCGAACTGTATCTTCAGGAATGCGTGGATACTCCTTCGTGCAAAAGCGGAGTAGATATACAGACCTATAAACCTGACGGTTTCCGCAAGTTCCTCGGAAGATATAAAAAAATAGCTTTTATAGATACCGAGCTTACCTATTCGGGATTCATATCTCTCGGTAAAAAGCATAACCTTGTGCCGGTTCCTGATTTTGTGAAGGAAATGCGGATGCTTAAGGATGCGGATGAGATAAAACTTGTCAGGAAATCCATGGAGATAAACTCAAAGGTTTTCCGGCATATTAAGAAAATCGTCAAATGCGGAAAATCAGAGACCGTGACAGCGGGAGAGATACTCTGTATGGTAAGAAGGTTTGGGGGAAGGAAGGAGGCCTTTGAGCCGATTGTGGCATCGGGAATGAATTCCGCATATCCTCATCACAAAAGCCGCGGCACAAGGATAAGAAAAGGCCTGCCGGTAGTGGTGGATGCAGGGGTGGATTTCGGCGGGTATAAAAGCGATATGACAAGGACCTTTTTCCCCTGCGGCCCGGGAAAACAATTTTCGGAGATGTACAGGATTTTGAAAGAGGTACATGAAAAAACCATGGATTTCGTAAAGCCCGGCATGGCAGGGAAAGAGATTCACAATTATGCGGCCGGACTGTTGAAAAAGAAAGCATTTGATAAATACTTTATCCACGGGCTCGGCCACGGCGTGGGAATAGATGTTCACGAAAAACCGGTTTTGAATTCCAAAAGCGAGGATATTATACAGAAAGGATGCGTTTTTACAGTAGAGCCTGGCATATACATTCCCAACCTCGGCGGCATCCGCATTGAAGATACCGTGGTACTGGATTAAATCCTCTCCGGACATAAATAACATGAAAAACTTGACAAAAAATAAAAATCGTATATAATGTATATACAACATGTATTAAATATATACAAATAATAA
>CAYOWY010000166.1:0-3481 GCA_964407805.1 uncultured bacterium
ACAGGCGTCGCTCGCGGTTGAGAACGCCCAGCTCTATATAGAAAACATTAAGAACGCAAAGATGGCCGGTGTCGGGGAGACGATGCTTTCGCTCTCGCACGACATCAAAAACATCCTCAACGGGCTTACCGGAGGCATATACCTCCTTGACGAGACGATGGGCTCGGTGCAGGGGGAGTACGTGCAGGACGGATGGAACATAGTCAAGTCCAACGTGAACAGGATTTCCGAGCTCATACTTGACATGCTCAACTACTCGTCAAAGAAAAAGCCTCTTTACCAGAAGGTTGCGCTGGGTAGTTTCATAAAGGATACGGTGAGCGTGTACGAGGAAAAGCTCAAAGAGAAAAACATTTCGGTTGAATACGCGTTTGACGGAGGACCGCAGGAAGTAATGATTGATTCTACGGGGATGAGCAGGGTACTGCTCAACCTCTTCGGCAACGCATTTGAAGTAGTTCCCGAGGGAACAGGCAGGATAAGGCTCTGCACGGAGTGCACCCCGGGCAAAGGATGCTACAGCGTGAAGGTTGAAGACAACGGATGCGGGATTCCTCCTGAAAATCTGAAAAAGATATTTGACATATTCTTCTCCACGAAAGGCCACAAGGGGACAGGCCTGGGGCTGGCGGTCGTCAAGAAGATAGTGGCCGAACACAAAGGAAAAATTGAAGTGGCATCCGAGTCGGGAAAGGGCACGGTTTTCACCATTACCGCCCCAATGGACCCTGAAAATGCCGGTAAAAAAGCACAGAGTTAAGCGGAACGTACTCGTTCTCGCCTTTGCCGTAACCGCCTTCTTTTTTCTCCTCTTCCGCATGGATGTATTCAGGCGGGTGGAGAATATTACCTACGACTGGAGAATGAAAACCCTCCGGGACAAAGAGCCCACCGGAAATACCGTACTTGTGTTCATAGGGGACGACACTTTGAGCAGTCTGGGCGAATGGCCTCTCTCAAGGGAATGGTACGCCGGGCTGACGGAAATCCTGAAAAACATGGGTGCGAAAGCGGTTGTTTTTGACATACTCTTCATAGACGGCAGGGAGAACGACGGAGAGTTCGCGCGGGCGATGGAATACGCCGGAAATGTTGTACTGCCTTTCTATTTTGACCGTCCCGAACCCAAAGACGGGGTTCTGCAGTCGGAGATTATGGCAGAACCCGTAAGAATACTGAAAGAGCACGCATTGTCCGCCGGGTTCATAAACATACTTCCGGATACCGACGGCGTCATAAGGAAATATCCGCTCTTCATAAAGCATAAGGACAAGACTTATAATTCCCTTTGCGCCGCACTTCTGGAGGACGTTATGGGCGCTTCCATAACCTCCGAGGACAGGTCGGCCTTTGAGTTTGAAATGAACGGGGAAAAGAAGGCAGTGCCTCTCGCGGACAACTATTCCGCATACCTGAATATCTACCCGGACCTGAAAAAATTCCCCAACTATTCCTTTGTGCAGGTTTTCCAGTCGTACGTTGAGCTGGCTAAGGGCGGTGAGCCCGTCATACAAGGCGACGCTTTTGAAGACAAGATTGTGATTGTCGGCTCCACGGCTACCGGTGCCGCCGACAAGGGGTCCGTGTCCGGGGCCGCAAATTACCCGCTGATGGGGATACATGCAAGCTTTCTGGAAAATTTTTTCAAAGGCGAGTTTATAAAAAGGGCAGGACCGGCGGAGAATTTTCTTGTGCCGCTCGCTTTTTCCCTTGCCGCGGGACTTGCGGCCGTTTCTTTCTCTCCCCTCGCCGGAATTCTTTTCGTTATTATCCTCGCCGCCGTTTTTGTGTCCCTTGCGTTTTCGCTGTTCACCTTCAGGTTTTTCTGGATTGACGTACTGCCCGGAGTTTTGAGTATCTTCTTTGTTTACGGGATACGCATACTTGCAGGTTTCATAGCAGAAAGAGAGGAGAGGATGAAGGTGAAGGGCCTTTTCAGCAGGTACATATCTCCCGCGGTTATGGATAAACTGCTCGGGTCGGGCGAGGACGTTCTGCTTGTGGGCGAGCAGAAGACGCTGACCGTGCTTTTCGCCGACGTGCGCGGTTTCACGTCTTTTGCCGACGTGCATTCGCCGGAGGAGACCGTCGCGTTCCTCAATAGAATATTGAGTATCCTGTCGGAAGCGGTTTTTAAGTTCGGGGGAACGCTGGACAAGTTCATTGGAGACGAGGTTATGGCGATATTCGGGGCTCCGGTGGACGACGAGCGCCATGCAATAAATGCCGTTTTGTGCGCGCAGGAAATGATGCGTGATATGAAAATTTTTGAAGGAGAGGTTAAAATAGGGGTAGGCATAAATACCGGAGAGATGATAATAGGCAACATAGGCACCCCGCGGAGGATGGATTACACCGCAATAGGGGATGCTGTGAACGTTGCCGCGAGGATTGAAGGCATCACGGCTGGCGGCGAGATACTCGTGGGGGAGGAAACATACAGGATAATATCAAAGGAAGACGTCCTCTTTGAAAAAGCGGGGACATTCAGCCTTAAAGGGAAGGGAGAAGGGATTGTTCTTTACCGCGCATTGTGGAAGTGACCCCTCACCCTAAACCCTCTCCCCCAAGGGGCGAGGGAAAAGAGGGGGCGGAGGTGAAAAATGAACAGGGTTAAATTACTATTCGCAATTATGGCGGCTGTGTTTTCCGTATCCGCGGTGTGTTATGCGGCGGACGAGGCGATAATCCTCGCGGATAAAAAAGGCAAGGTGTATTTCTGGGATGCGTCACAAAAGCCGATGCCCGAGCCGCCGCTTAAATCCGCTATCGCAGAGAAGACTTATATAGCCACGGGGGAGAAATCCAGCGCCGTGATAGCCTTCGGGAAGAAAGCCGTTGTCACCCTTGCGGAGAACACCTCTCTGCAGGTGCAGAGGTCTCTCTTTGATGAGAAAAAAGAGATAAAAGAGGTAAAGATTGAAATTAAAATGGGCAAGATATGGTCGGTGGTGGAGAAACTGCCTGCCGCCGAGGCAAAATTTGAGATACAAACGCCAAATACGCTCGCTGCTGTCAGAGGTACTGTATTTACCGCCGGGTACACACCGAAGAACTATTCAACGATGGTAGGCGTAGTTTCCGGCGAGGTCAGGGTTGCTTCAATGAAAACCGCCGAATACGTAATTCTCAAAGAGAACATGTCAACGGTGGTGGTGGCAAACGAGAAGCCCGTTGACCCGCGCGTGCTTGAGGAAAAGGAGCGGCAGGAGTGGGAGCAGTGGAAAAACAGCATACCGTTTTCAGAGATAGGCATAATCGGGGGCATAGCCGAGATAAACGCGATGCAGACGCAGGAGGCGGCGAGGATTGTGCGGGAGCTGGGTATTGCGAAAAAGGGCTCGGAAAAGGTGATGAAGGATTTTGAGGCAATAAGCAACGCCATAACCCTTTACTATGCAGATACGCAACAGGTTCCGGGAAAACTGAAGGATCTGCTTGAAAACCCGGGTGTTGCGGGATGGGAAGGGCCCTATATGGG
>CAYOWY010000167.1:0-360 GCA_964407805.1 uncultured bacterium
GGATATCGCCGTCTTCAACGCTTCTTCAACGGACACATTAAATCTTTCAATCTTGCTTTCCGGGACCATAAGATAAAATCCGGTGCTTATGTTAGGTACGGTGGGTACAAAAACGTCCAATAAAACCTCTCCGGTTTCCATCCTGGACTCTCCCGTGACAAAGCCGATTGTATAAGTCCCGCCGAAAAATTCTATTTTTACGGGATAGCGGAAAGGCGTGGATTTTCCGTGAAGCAGGCTCTGGCTGACGTTTTTTATAAACATGTACATTTTGTTTATTACGGGAGTTTTCTCAAACAATTTTTCAAGCAGGGAGAGCATCTTCTTGCCTAAGAAATTATCCGCGAGGAATCCTATCAG
>CAYOWY010000167.1:370-3444 GCA_964407805.1 uncultured bacterium
CAGCAGGATTAAAAGGATGAGCGAGAAAAACCCCAGCCCGGGGATATAAAAATCCGGGAGGAAGTTTTTCAGAAAAGAGCCGAGTATGTTTTCAAAGAAAATAATTATTCTTAAAAGTATCCATAATGAAAGCGATACGGGGATGATGAATATCAATCCGGAAAGAAAGTGTTTTTTCAGAGTGTTCATTTAAAACCTCCATAAGAGCTGAAAGAGCAGAGTTGTGAGGAATATGCCTATTATGCCGCCGACAATCACTTCCTGCGGCTTGTGTATTCCCCGGAGCACCCTGCTTTGCGCAACCCAGAAAGCGAGAATAAAGACAAGAAGCGATATGACGGGAAATTCGCTGAACGTGAGCATGGATATTGCCGTCCATATGCTGAAGGCCATGACGCTGTGAAGGCTGGGCATCCCGCCGGAGATGGAGTATTTCCGTTCTATGAGCAGTTTTGCGGCAAGGGACAGGGATACGACAATGAATAATCCGATAAAGCTCATATGCCAGGGCGATGCCGCCATGTTCTGGAAAATATTTCTCCAGCTGGCGGGAAAGTGCTTTACTATGACGAAATAACCGACCAAAACCGCCAGTGTCGTGGCCAGAAGAACCGCGGCGGCGGAGATGTCCTTTGCTTTTTTCGCTTCGGGATGGGATTCGCTTATGAAAACGTTGACGACTATTTCTACGACCGTATTAACCGTCTCCGTTATAAGGACTGTTGATATTACGATGAGCAGAAGCAGGAATTCCGGCAGGGGCAGTTTTAAAAACAATCCCAGTATTATCACCAGAACCGTGAAAACCATGTGGACTTTAAAGTTTCTTTCTTTTCTGATGACGAACAGGAGCCCCTCCAGAGCCGAGTTGAAACTTGCCACTATATCCTGTTTTTTACCGGCGGCCATAGGGAATGCCTCCTGATTTTTTCATGATTTTGTTAAATATCCTGTCTTGTTCCGCAAACATCTCTCTCTTCTCCGGCTCCGTGTAATCCCTGTAATTTTTAAGGTGAAGATAGCCGTGCACTATCAGATATATTATCTCACATTCGGCCGTCAATCCATATATCCTTCCGTTTTCAGCCGCTGTTTCCGCCGAGATTGCAATCAGCCCGCAGTCCCTTGAAATTCTGAAACTCATTACGTCGGTTGAGGCGTTTTTATTCAGGAACCGCCTGTTCAACTCTCTGATTTTCCTTCCGCCGACAAGTATTATTTCTATCTCGGAGGGAGGGCTCTCGAATAATTCAGGGCAGATTTCAAGAGCTTTTTCTATTGCGCCGCAGTCAAGTGCGGTTTTTCTCTGGCGGTTGCTTAGACTGAATGCCGGCCGCCTTCTTCCTGATGTGTCTTTCATAAGCGTTGATTATCTTCTTTACGAGGGAATGTCTTACCACGTCCCTGTTTGAAAAATATACGAATTTTATTCCCGCCACCCTGTGGAGAATTTGCTGAATTTCCACCAGCCCTGATGTCTGGGATGAGAGAGGCAGGTCTATTTGAGTTATGTCTCCGGTTATGACCGCTTTGGAATTTATGCCGAGGCGCGTAAGGAACATCTTCATCTGTTCAAACGTCGTGTTCTGCGCCTCGTCAAGTATTATGAAGGCGTTGCTTAAAGTTCTTCCCCTCATGTAGGCAAGGGGTATGATTTCAAGTATCTTGCGCTCGGTCCACTTCCGTATTTCCTCATAACGCATTATGTCGTATATGGAATCGTAAACCGGCTGGAGATACGGCTTTATTTTTTCTTCAAGGTCGCCCGGGAGGAATCCAAGTTTTTCTCCGGCTTCAAGAGCAGGCCTGGTGAGAATTATCTTCTGGAATTTGCCCTGTTTCACCATCTCAATCCCGCATGCGACCGCCAGATATGTTTTGCCGGTGCCGGCAGGACCTATCCCCATCACCATGTCATAATTTCTTATTGACTCAACGTATTTTTCCTGGTTGGTGCTTCTGGGGTAGATGATTTTTCTTTTGGAGTCTACAAGGATGTAAGCGTTTTCCGCTTCGGTGCCGTCTTTGCTTCCGGGGCATGAAGCCGCTTCCGCAATCCTTTGAATATCGCTTCTGTTCAAACTGCCGCGGTCTTTCGCATGCCGGCGCATCTTTTCAAAAAGGTTAAGGGCTTTTTCGCAGGAAGGTTCATCGCCTTTTATTTTTACCGCGTTGCCTCTAGCAAAAATACGGACGCCGGTAAACTCTTCAATGTATTCAAGATTGCTGTCGCCTGCGCCGAATATGATTTGCGCTTCTTCGTTGGTAAGAAAAAACTCCTTAATCGCAGACATTTTATGGAATGACTATTCTTGTCCCGGGAGTAAGCACGTTCGCATCCTTTATGGCGGCTTTGTTTGCGTTATATATGACGGGCCACTTTGAAGAGTCGCCGTAATGCTTTTGAGCGATGCCGCTTAGCGTATCCCCTCTGACTATTGTGTAGGTTTTTTCCGATACCGTTTTGGCAACAACGGGTTCTTCCTCCAGAATTGGCTTCACTTCTTTTTCCATCTTTACCGTAGCGCGCATGCGGTTTACTTCCGCCATCGCCTGGTTGGCTACGGCTATCGCCTTCTCGCTTGAGACGTTAGACGCTTTTACGGCTTCGTTGGATGCCGCGATGGCTCTTTCCGCTTCCCGCGTCGCATGGTCCATCGCCGTTTTTGAATTCCTGTTGGATGTATCAACCGCTTTTGCCACTTCCTGGTCAACATATTTTACCGCACTGACGGCCGCCTCTGTGGCTTTGTTTACCGCTTCCAGCGCCTTTGCGCTCGTTTCGGCGGTTTCCGTGCTTTTTGCAAGGGCGTCGTCTGCTTTGTCTTCAGCCCTCCTGCTCACCTCAAGGCTTGTCTCGGAAATTGCAAGAAGCTGTTTCATCTTTATATCGGTTTCTGTGTCTATAACCGCACTTTTATTATTTGTTGCCGCAGGTTTTTCTTTCTTAAGCGAAGCGCATCCGGAAAGAAGCAGAACCGCCAATATCAAACTAATATATTTTGTTCTCATTTGTTTTCTCCTTAATCTCATGTTTGAAAGTTTCTAAGTTTTTACTTTTGACTTTTTACTTC
>CAYOWY010000168.1:0-3047 GCA_964407805.1 uncultured bacterium
CCCTTATCACTTCGCCGCCGAAAACCGATGCAAGGCATATGGTTCCCATATCCGGCCAGAAAACGGGCAAGTTGTCTCCCGGCAGTTCCATCATGGCGGATAAATACCGCGCCGCTTTCTTCATCTGAAAACCGGCATCGTCAAATATCTGACGGGGTTCAAGGCTGTACGGGATAAAAGATACCGGCGGCCTGCCGATATCCTTTCCGTCCCAGAAATCCTGCAGGCGCTTTTTTCTCTCCTGTAACCTTTCTCCGTATTTTTTTGAAAGCTCTTTCAATTCCATTAAGCTCCTGAATTTTTCGTTAGAATTTTATGAATAAATATTAAATCTCTTGAGCAAAAAGTCAAATAAATTGAAAAAAAAGAGGATTTGCAGTATAGTTATGAGGAAATAAAAGATAAAATCAGAGACCCCTAATATGAGGGTGTAACAAAGGAGAATTCGGGGTAAATGGAAAAGTATAATTTTACTGAAACGGAAAATAAATGGCAGAAAAAGTGGGACGAATCAGGCATATATAAAGCGCAGTTCATAAAAGACAGGAAAAACTTTTATGTCCTTGAAATGTTCCCCTACACATCGGCCCAGATACATATGGGGCACGTGAGAAATTACACCATCGGCGACGTAATTGCCCGCTTTATGGCAATGAACGGTTTCAATATTCTTCACCCGATAGGCTACGATGCATTCGGCATGCCTGCGGAGAACGCCGCAATAAAACAAAAAATCCCCCCCAGAGAATGGACCTATAAGAATATAGGCACAATAGGGAGGCAGTTGAAGAAACTCGGAATCTCATACTGCTGGGAAAGAGAATTGGCAACCTGCGACCCGGAATATTACCGCTGGAACCAGTATTTCTTCCTGCAGTTCTACAAGAAAGGCCTTGTATACAAGAAGCTATCGCCGGCCAACTGGTGCCCGTCATGCAACACGGTACTTGCCAACGAACAGGTTGTTAACGGCGGATGCTGGAGATGCGCCTCGGCCGTTGAGCAGAAAGAGCTTTCCCAGTGGTTCATAAAAATTACGGATTATGCGGAAAAACTTCTTGATTTTTCAGGGATAAAGAACTGGCCCGAACGCGTAATGACAATGCAGAAAAACTGGATAGGAAAGAGTTACGGGTGCGAAGTCCGTTTCTCAATACCGGTTTTAGAAAAAGACCTCACGGTATTTACCACCAGGCCTGACACGCTGTTCGGGGCTACCTATGTCGTATTATCCCCCAGGCATCCACTTGTTAAAGAAATTCTTGCAAAAAGCGGTTTGAAAAAAGAAATTGAATCCTTCCTTTCCAAAATTAAAAATCAAAACATAACCGTAGAGGCAACGGCGAAAATGGAAAAGGAAGGTGTTTATACGGGCATTGATGCGGTAAACCCGGTTAATAATGAAAAGATACCCGTATGGATAGGCAATTATGTCCTTCTGGAATACGGCACCGGAGCAATCATGGCCGTACCCGCGCATGACCAGAGAGACTTTGAGTTTGCCGGAAAGTACAAGCTTCCCGTAAGGATTGTCATTAAAAATCCGGAGTTGAAAGAGATTCCGGAGAAACTTGAACAGGCATACGAAGCCGAAGGCATTATGGTAAACTCCGGGACATTTGACGGAACGGCAAGCGGGGAATGCATAGGCGCAATAAGCGAACATCTTGAAAAACAGGGCAAAGGCAAAAGAACCGTAAACTACAGCCTTAGGGACTGGTGCATATCAAGACAGAGATACTGGGGAACACCCATACCCGTCATATACTGCGGAAAATGCGGAACCGTTCCCGTTCCCGAAAAAGACCTGCCTGTCAGACTGCCAGAAGATGTTGATATTACGGGCAAAGGGGAATCTCCGCTTAAAACTTCGCAGGGTTTTCTTCACTGCAAATGCCCGGCCTGCGGAGGAGACGCGGAAAGAGAAACCGACACGATGGATACATTCATGGATTCCTCTTGGTATTTTCTAAGATACGCATCCGGCGACACGGCGGAAAAGCCCTTCAGCAAAGACGAGGTAAATTACTGGCTGCCTGTTGACCAGTACATCGGCGGCATAGAACACGCGATACTCCACCTGCTTTACAGCAGGTTTTTCGTAAAGGTACTGAACGATATGGGTTATCTTGATTTCAAAGAGCCTTTTGAAAACCTTCTATGCCAGGGGATGGTTATAAAAGACGGCGCCAAAATGTCCAAATCAAAAGGCAATGTTGTAGACCCTGAAGACATGATAAAAAAATACGGGGTGGATACGCTGCGCCTTTTTATTCTTTTTGCCGCACCTCCTGAAATGGATTTGGAATGGGCGGAGACAGGCATAGAGGGCGCGTGGAGGTTTATAAACAGAGTATGGATGCTGAACGGCAACATACGGGATTATAAAGGCACTGGCAAGAATGGAGGGAACACGGCAGTTGAAAAACTCATTAACAGAACTATAAAGGGGATTACAGCAGACATTGAAAAGGAGTTTCACTTCAACACTGCTATCGCGAAGATGATGGAATTCACAAACGGCATTCACGGTTTTATAGAACGGGAAGAGTGCTCAAAGGAAAAACTGTCAGACACATGGCAGAGATTTGTCAGGCTTATGGCACCCTTTATACCTCACATCTGCGAGGAGCTCTGGGAAACGGCAGGCAACGGAAAATCCTTATTCGGCGAACCATGGCCTGGAGTGAAAGAAGAATATCTGAAGGATGAAGAAGCCTCCGTAGCCGTACAGATAAACGGAAAACTGCGCGGCAGGATAAAGGTCGTTTCCGGCTCTTCCGAGCAGGAAGCCCTTAAGAAAGCGCTCAATGACGAAAACATCTCAAAATGGCTTAAAGACAGGACTATCGTGAAGCAGATATACGTGCAGGATAAAATTCTCAACCTTGTCGTGAAATAAAAAAGGGGGGATTTTTCATCCCCCCTTATGATATTCTACTCTTTTTTTACTGAACCGGCTTTTCTTCTTTCTTATCTTCCTTCTTCTCCTTCTGCTCCTCCATCTTATCCTTCAGGTCGCTTATCCCGGCCGCAATGGCTATTAT
>CAYOWY010000168.1:3057-3443 GCA_964407805.1 uncultured bacterium
CAGCAAAAACGGAACCGCCGCCGCAAGGGCTTTTAAAAACAGCAAGTGCCATTTCACGAGTCCTATAAGACCAAGAATTACCGCTATTATCCCGCCTACTAATGCTCCCATTTATGCCCTCCTTTACCCCGAACTCTCCCAGTTGTTTTTTCATCGTGAGGGATTCGGGATTCTACGTTTTTTCTTCGCTCCGTTCATTTGTTAACTTTCTTAAATATACCACAGCTTTTACAAACTGTCAAGCAAGAAACTTCCTTAAATTCCTTTGTAAGAGCATAATCTATGCCAGTGCCCTGCCGGGCGGTTTCTGAAGCGGGCGTCTGTTAGTGTGCTGTTTCTGACACTACTGAACTTTTGAAGACGCAGTACAGCACACTGAAGGAGTG
>CAYOWY010000169.1:0-3441 GCA_964407805.1 uncultured bacterium
AGCCGAACGCAGACCGCCTCGCCGGGGCGGTCAAGTGTCCCGTCTGAAGAAAGCCGCCCGGTTGGGCATATGTTAACATTCAATCGTGCCGACTTAGAAAAAGACCGAGGCGGAGGAGAGGAAATAAGGAAGATACTGCGCTATTGCGGGATTGGTGAAGTCGTCAACGAAGGGCTGTCCGCTCTTGTTCATCTCCGTACCGCAGACAACCGGCATCCGCCGTGTTTTGCAGGCATTCATAAAATCGTCAAGTTTTTTGATCTTGCGGTTTCTTTCATCATTATCGGCGATATTATAATTCCTGTCGGGGATAATTGTTACCGCCCTGATGCCTTTGCTCTCCAGGAAATCAATCAAGGCATCAGGATTCTCTTCCCCCGGACTTGTCCCGTCAAGCCATGTCCCGGTAGGTACGCCGCCCGCCGATTCTATCATGCGCACCGTTTCGTCAAAGAGAGGGAAATTCTTCTGCTCCGGAGCCACATATCCCGGTCCGCCGTATTTTATAAGCTTCCCCCTTAAAACCTCCTGAAATCCGGCCATGCCGTTAATCCTGCAGCTTCTTACATTTGCTTCCGTAAGCCCGAGCGCGCCCGCCCAGAAACTATCTGCGCCTTCCACCAGAACCTCCTCCGCCTTTTTCCGGTACGCCTCTATGATATGGCGTTCCGTGGGGTTGCCCGAAGGAGTCAGCGGCAGAATGTCTTGTTCGTAATCAACCCTGGCTCTGTCAAGATATCCGTTAAGCTTTTCAACGACCTGCCTGTTTCTCCTTTGTGCCGTCTCCCTCATGGAACGAAAAAACCCGCCTGTTGCAGACCGCTCATCAGACGTCTTTTTAAAACCCTTTCCGCACAGATAATATATCCCCGGCTCTTTGGGAGAGTTTATAACCGTATCTTTCATTTCAGGGATAAAAACTCTTGATTCAAAACCGCCTGTGGCCTTTACGCCCAGGAGATTTCCCGCAGAAAGAGTTTCTTCAAGCCCTGCAAGCGTGTCAAAATCAACTGTGCCGACATACTTAAGTCCTACCCGCCATCCTTCAAAGACCACCCTTGAAGGCGACCAGTTATTGCAGTTGAAGGAATGGAAGGTGTGCAGATGGAGATTAATCCACGGCATGGAATTCTCCGCCTTCGCGATTGTGCCGGTTTTAATCATCCCGGCAATACCCGACAGGGCTTTCTCCCTTGTGCCGCGGTCAAATTCGGATAGATTTTTTATTATTTCTTCCGGCTTCATTTCTCTGCCTTTCTTCTGCGGATGTCTATGGAATTGCGGTGGCGGGAAAGTCCTTCAGCTTGAGACAGAACATCTATAAGCCGTCCGTTCTTCCCGTAAAACCCCGCACCCGCAGAAATCACGGCATGACTGCGCAGGAACGTATAAACCGAAAGCCCGGAAGAAAACCTTGCCGCCCTGCCCGTAGGCAGTACATGGCTGGGGCCCGCAAAATAATCCCCTAAAGTTGCAGGAGTATAATCCCCGACGAACACCGCGCCGGCAAGAACTATGCTGGCGATAACACGAGGGTTCCTGCACATAACCTGCAGGTGTTCCGGTGAAATGTAATTTATTATATCAACCGCCTCTGTTGTATCCTTCGCGACAATCAGATACCCGCCTTTCACCATGCCGCTCAACAGTCTGCCTTCTTTTTCCGAGGTCGTTACCACTATCCCCAGTCCGTCGGTATGCTCAATCTGCGCTTCCATATCCGCAGCTATAAAATCCGCTTTGCCAGAACCGTCCGAAAAAACAACCAGCTCGCTTGGACCGGCCAGAAGATCTATCCCGGCCTTCCCGTAAATCTGCCGTTTTGCGGCATTGACATACTTGTTGCCCGGCCCGGCTATGACATCCACCGCCGGCACCGTTTCCGTGCCATACGCAAAAGCGGCTATCGCCTGTGCGCCCCCGACGGCAAACACATCTTTCACCCCGAGGTAATCAAGAACGCCGAGAATCACAGGATGTATTTTCCCTTTGCAGGAGGGCGGGCTTGCGGCATAAATCTTTTTCACGCCTGCGGATTGAGCGGGAATAACAGTCATCAATACCGTTGACACCAGAGGCGCCTGTCCTGCGGGTATATAGATGCCGGCTTTTTCAACCGGGGAAAAAATGTATTCGGCAGAGAAATCCTTCTCTTTAAAGTCAATCTTCTCCGGCATTTGTCCGTCATGGTATTTCCTTATCCGTGTTTCCGCCTCTTTGACGGACATGAAAACTTGTTTGTCTACCTTTTTCCCGGCCTGCGCAAGCTCCTTCGCCGGAACCTTCAGACTTACGTTCTTCACCCCGTCAAATTCCGCCGTGAATTTTTTTAGCGCCTTATCCCCGTCTTTTCTCACCGCTTCAATAATAGAGCTGGCCTTCTTCTCCACATCCCTGTCATCCCGGACCTCCAGCAGTTTCTTCAGCCTTCCGAAAGATATCTTTTCCATTATCTCAGCCCTTCAATGACGCTCCTATAATCCTTCCCGTTAAATACAAACGAGCCGGCTATGAGAATATCGGCTCCGGCGTTTTTGACGATTTTTGAGGTTTCGCTGTTTATGCCGCCGTCAACGGAAATCTCAAAGGAGAGTTTCTCCTTCTCCCTTTTCTCCGCGAGCTTTTCAATTTTTGGAACAACCTCCCCGATAAAGGACTGCCCGCCGAACCCCGGATTGACGGTCATAACAAGAACCTGCTCTACATTTCCGATATACGGATAGATTGTTTCCGCCTCCGTAGGCGGGTTTATCACCATACACACCTTATTGCCGGCTTTATGGATTTCTGTAATTAAAGCATTCTGGTCAACCCTGCATTCTATGTGTATCCCTATGATGTCCCCGCCGGCTTCGGCAAACTGCTTCCAGTATTTATCCGGGCGTTCAATCATAAGGTGCGCCTCAAAAGGCAGGGGTGAAAATCTTCTTATTGCTTTCAGAACCATGGGGCCGAAGGTAATATTGGGGACGAAATTCCCGTCCATGACGTCAAAGTGGATGAAATCCGCACCCGCCTCCGTGACCGCAGCAACCTCCTCACCAAGCCGGCTGAAATCCGCAGAAAGAAGCGACGGAGAAATCTTCATTTTCTTCATTTGTCCCATCACTTAAGTATATCAGGAACCGCCCTCTTGTCAACCTTTGCAAGATATCTTTTTGATTGCGGAGAGGAGGGCGGCAGGGGGAGGGCCGAAGCGGTCGGTCATCTCTTCAATCAGGGCTTTTGCGTCCCCTTTCCCGGTGATGCCGGCTATACGCTGGTAAAGGTAGAAGCGCAGGGAAGGGTTCTGCACGTATCCGGCAGGTATGACAGCCGCCACTTCCTTCGCCGCCGGCACTGGCTTTCCAATCCCCTTCATCTCCTCCATAATCTCCTTCCAGAAACGGCAGTAAAGGTTAAAACCCACCTGCTCCACAAAACCGTGCTGTTCCCTGCCCA
>CAYOWY010000170.1:0-688 GCA_964407805.1 uncultured bacterium
GCACGGTTCTGCGAGGGGCATTATAAGGAGGTTAAAGAAAATGTCTACTCTACAACTGATAGTGAGGGCTCCTGTGAGGATTGATTTTGCCGGAGGGTGGACTGATATACAGCCGTTCGCAAAGTCGGAAGGCGGCGCGGTTCTCAATGCGGCAATAAACAGATATGTTCAGGGCGCCCTTGAAATCCGCGAAGAGAAATCCATGAAAAGAGGCATGAATGCCGAAAAGCTTCTTTCTCAAAGTTCGGGTATAAGCATCTCTTACGGCTCTGACCTTCCAACCGGAAGCGGGCTGGGCACATCTGCGGCGATGAACGCGGTCTTTCTTTTCCTTATACGTTACGAGCTGTTCAAAAAGGAAAAGCCGGAAGTCCTTGCTGAAGCGGCATTTGAGATGGAACAGCTGTTAAGGATAAAAGGCGGCAAGCAGGACCAGTATGCCGCGGCTCTTGGCGGAATAAATTTCATGACGTTCACCGACAGGGTGAAGGTTAAGCGGCTGAATATCAGAAAGACGGTCAGGGAGGAGCTGGAAAAGAATCTCGTCCTCTGCTACAGCGGAAAGTCCCGTCTTTCCGGAAACATACACGATAAGGTCTGGGAAAGGTACCTGAAGGGAAAGACTGTATCCGCCTTCAAAGGGCTGAAAAGAGTTGCCGGAGATATGAAGGACGCTCTCATTGAAGGG
>CAYOWY010000170.1:698-3427 GCA_964407805.1 uncultured bacterium
ATTGAAGGGCGTCTGGATGAATTTGCCTGCCTGCTGAACGAGAACTGGAAATATCAGAAAGAACTTGACTCTTCCGTTACCAACCCCGTGACGGAGAAACTTTTTGCGGCGGCTTTTAAAAACGGTGCAGTTGCGGGCAAGGCATGCGGCGCCGGCGGGGGAGGGTGCCTTCTGTTTTTCTGCGGAAAGGGGAAAGTTCCCGCGGTGAAAAAAGCGCTTGCCGGTGCGGGCGGGAAGATTATCCCGTTTAAATTTTCCGATGCGGGATTGACCTGGAAGGTGATATAAGTGGAAACCGTCAGGACCATGAAAAATGAAAACGCCGGAAGGGCGAGCGAATTCTTTGCCGTGAGTGCAGTATTTCTTTTATTGGTTGTTCTTTTTTTCTGGAGGGAAATATTCTTTTCCCGTTTTCTTGCCGGAGGAGATCCTGTAACCTTTAATCTTCCACTTATGTCGAATTACGCCCAGTATTTGAAAAACAGGCAGTTTCTTATATGGGGAAGAAATTTCGGTATGGGAATGCCCATGCTTGCGGAAAGCCAGACAGGCGTCTTCTATCCGCTCAATATGATTTTGTACTATATCTTCCCGGCTTTAACCGCATATACCCTCTCTACCGTAATTCACTTTTTTCTGCTCCTGTTATTTACGTATATTTTCGCAAGGATTTATCTGGACAAGATTTCTTCCACGTTTGCGGCCGTTGCTTTCGGCTGCGGGGGGTTCTTTTCAATACATATGGGGCATATATGGGCTCTGCCTGCGGGGATATGGCTTCCGCTGATACTGTTTTCGGGCGAAAAATATTTGAGAACAAAAAAGATGTTCTTCATGCATATGGTTTCCTTAGCAACGGGCATGATGCTTCTGGCCGGACATTTTACACTTGCGGCGTATTCCCTGGTATTCGCACTATTCTATTTTTTATGGCGTGTAAAAAGGGAGGGTAAAGGTTTCAGGCCGGGGATTTTTATTCTAATCGCTCTTGCGGCGGGAACAGCTGTAAGTTCTTTCCAGCTTATGGCTACCCGCGAGCTTAAAAACCTTAGTTCCATATCGGGCGCGGGATATATCTCGCTTCCTCCGCATCATTTAATCACTCTGATTTTCCCTTCACTGCTGCGGTTTGCAGGAGGGTGGATTGAACAATACTGGCTTTTGCTAAGGACATCGTTCGGGGAGACATACCTGTATTTCGGCATTTCAACTTTTTTCCTGATTTTTTTCTCATTCAGACTTTTTAAAACAAACGAACATGTGTGTTTCTGGCTGGCGGCTCTTGCGGTTTCAATTATCGCTTCATTTGGAAGATTTTCACCGTTTTACGCTATCTTCAAGTTGATTCCCATCGTTAACTGTTTTCATCCGGCAAGGATTTCATATGTTGTCAGTTTCGCCGCGGCAATGCTTGCGGGACATTCATTGTTTGCATTGCGGCAGAAAAGTTGGAATGAGGTCCAGCCATGGATTAGAAAAATCGGCACACGGTTTTTTGCAGTAGCGGGCATACTCTTTTTTGCAGGCCTTTTAGTTTATCTGTTGATCATTATTAACGAAGAGCGGATTATTCAAATGGGCCGTGACTATGTGGACAGAGAAATCCTGGGAAGAGGCGTCAATTTAAAAGCGGATGTTAATTATTATTACTTGAAGGTAAATTCGGTATATGCACAGCTAAGGAATGCCATCCCTGAAATATTAAGGGGAGCCGTCCTGTGGCTCCCTGTGCTTGCGGCTTCGTATTTAACCCTTTTGCTGACGCTGAAAAAACAAAGACATTACGAATTGCTGATATTTGTTCTGGCGATTGATCTTATTCTTGCTTTCAATCAATTGCCGCATAAGTATCTGCCCCGGAAAGCCCTTAAATATCCTTCTCCGGTTATGGACTGCATAAAAAATGATTCGGGTACGGATTTCAGAATAGTGAGTTTCCTGGGCAATTACCCTTCCTTTGACAATATCCAGAATTTTTCCTCGTATTTCAATATCAACCACAGGGATTTACAGAGAATCAATGATAAAATATACCTTGCGTTGAAAGGAAGAAATCCGGAGGCATATTCTGGAATAAGCAATTTCATGAATATTTTCAATGTGAAATACCTTATTTTGCCTTATCCGCTGGAGCATAAAAATTTGAAACCTGTTTACGGGGGATTTGATGAAAGGCTGGTAACGCTTTTCCCTGATGTTTTTACGGATAAGAAGGTATATCTGTATGAGAACGTTTTTTGTCTGCCAAGAATATATTTTGTGAATGCCATTGAAATCTTTGAAGAAGATGAAAAACTGCTTGAAAGAATGTCAGATGCGGATTTTGACTTCAAGAATACCGGGCTTGCCGGATATCCTCTATATGGCTTCGGAAAAACAGCCGGAAATACCTCCGCAGATTATAAAGTTATCTCATACGCGAATACGGAAATAAAATTGAAAGTGGAGACGGATCATCCGGTCATTCTGGTTTTATCAGATTTGTTTTATCCCGGATGGCATTCAAACGTTCCGCTTTTTAAAATCAATTACTTATGCAGAGGGTTATTTGTGGAAAAATCCGGAATTGTGCATCTGAATTACAAACCGTTTTACTTCAATTTTGCATATTTTATCCCCATGCTTCTTCTTTTCGCAGGCATTGTTTTTTCTGCTTTTGGAATAAAGCGTTAAGCAGGTATGAGGTGATATGAAAAATGAAGATAGCGATTGATGCGGCGGGCCCGTTA
>CAYOWY010000171.1:0-3383 GCA_964407805.1 uncultured bacterium
GATATATATGACGGCGGACCTCCTTGCCTTAATTGTTTTGGGGCTTAGGAGGACACCTGTTTAACTGCAAGGATGGTACAAAGGTAGGGAGGAAAGATGAAGCGAACACTGGCACAAATAGGCTTGGTAGTGATTATTGTTATCGCGCTGGGTTTTGTGGTTAAACAGTTAAAACCCAGACAATCCGTAGGTTATGAACGCGTGCTTGTTGACGTAAAAGCAAACAAGGTTTTTATTGCAACGTTCAAACCAGGAGAAGCATTATCGTTCCCTGCGAAATCTCCCTACAGCGAGGGTAATAACGCCTATCCTGTTTTCAAGTGTCTGAAAGACGGGACGATTTTCGCCTATGACGCATCGCTTTCCGGAGAAGATGCGATACCAGTGTGCCCCGTATGCAGCGGTTTCGAGATAACTACGGTTGAACCGCCTGCGGGGCAGAAGGTGATGGATATCCCCGGACCTGTACCGGTGGCAAAACCCGGGAAGCTCGGGCATACCGGGCAGTAACCAAACGCTCCGGAGTATTTAAAACTTTTAGTTTGCGCAGAGCGCCGGCAAGGTTGCCGGCGCAAAACGTACACGCGGGATGAAGGAATGCCGTCAAAACTCCGGCGTTGACCGTCGGAGATACAATACACGCAGAACTAAAACAGGGAGAACCGATATGCGCTTCATATTCGCCGCTCTGTCATTTTTTTTGTCCGCTTTCATTTTTAACACAAATATCTCCGCCGCGGCTGAAACTGAAGAACTGCTGACTCCGGAGAATATGGCACGGTGGAAAGCCGGGGTTGAAAGCAGTTCGCGAAGCGCCATCACGTTTGACGATAAAGCCCGGGAGATACGCATTAATGGCTACGGCGTTTTTTATGACGATAACGCCGGCTACGAGGACATACGCGTAGACTGCGTGATTAATTTCCATAAGTTTGAAGGCAAGTATGCCGGGTTCAGCATATACGTGCGCGACGGAGACGGTAAGCGCTACTGGGTTTACTTCAGGCCAGAACAGCGCGGTTTGTCCGCAGTGAAGATACACTCTGGCTCCAAAACCATCAACGAATATTATGAGCAGGGAAGCAAACTTGCTCTGCGCCCCGACACCATCAATCTCAATCAGGACTACACCTTCTCGGTGGAAGTTGTGGGCAGAAAGCTGTCGGCCTTTCTTGACGGCAAAAAGATAATTGAGTTCGTTGACCCGCTTCCCGAGGCATATATGAGAGGGAGAATCGGTTTTCACGGTTCAGACAAATGCGACGTAACCATAAAATCCATAAAAGTGACCGACCTTACGGTAAGCGAAAAACTTCCCGTCCAATCCTACGAATATATCAATCCTCCTGAAAAGGGGGACGAATCAGGGAAGATACTCACCGACGGCAAAATAAACAGCAAGGATGAGCAGGCACTCTGGTGGCTTGCGACAAAGGGCGACCCTGTCATTGTCTTTGACCTGGGGAAAGAGTTTTTTATCAACGGAGTCAAACTGAAAGCGCTTGCCCCGCCCAACGCCAATATCTCCGCTTACCGGGTGCTGGGAAGCAGGGACAATAACCAATGGAAGACTCTGGCGGGAGAGGTTAACAACTCATCCGATTCCCGCGAACAGGAGCAGGTACTGCAGACAGATTTTTCAGGCATAGCGAGATATATCAAGATAATGCTGTTCCGCTCGGCAGGCGACGACACAATAAAACTGGACGAGGCGGAAATTCTTGGACGCGAGGTGCGGCCGGAAGACGAGGCGGCTACAGCCGTTTTGCAGGAATATTATACCGGTCCCGCTGTTCCGGAGGCGTCCCTGACAGGCGACAGCGACGCAAACTGGTTTTACCTTGAAGGCGGAGGGATGAGAATTGCAGTAGATAGGAAAACAGGAAATATAGGACCGGTATATAATCTGGCGAAGCAACAGCGTTATGTAATGGTCTCTTATGACGCTTATAACGTGGAAACCAAAAACAGCGATGCTAAGGAGTTTAGCGAAAAAGACAACACAGTAACAGACAGCCGCATGGAAAAGGGGATATTGACGCTGACCTGCCGCAATAAAAATATCCCCGGTGTGGATATTATCCAGACCTATAAAACCACCCCTTACGGCATAAGCAAGACAACCGAATTCATCAACAGAGGACAGGCAAAAGACCTGTTCCTCACAGTCAGAACAACTGCAATACTTGACCGGCAATTCCGCGAAGAAGGATGGTATATGGGCGCCGACCGCGGGCTCGGTGCACGGTTGAAGGCATCGCAGGTCACCCTCCCCATAACCACAACTGCACATTCTCCTAAAAATACTAAGGTAGTCCTTTTTATGAACTATGGAGAAAACTTCGGCATCGGGCAATACCGCTACGCAATCAACGGGGAACAATGCGAACCTGTCGCCTACTATGCCGAAAAGAGCAACCACGTGCCGCTGTACACGGCAAACGGATGGGAGATGGGGCTGGTTACCCTGCATCTTGAACCCGGCAAAACAAGGTCAACGGAAGTTCGGTGGGACTTGTTCCCCGAAGACGAGTTTCATTTCTTCAGGCAGTACACTTCCATACCCGAGGTGAATAAAAAATATAATATAGAGCGGCCGGACTGGCTCCTGCGTCTGAAAACGTGTCCTTCCGATTTAGGTTATGAATTTGGCGTCCGCGCAAACGGTGATGTTATCACGCGCCGGATTAAAAAGTCCATGGACCTCTATGACGACGGCTATATATACTTCCTTGTAACGGCTGATGACGTGTGGGGCGACTGGTACCAGGGGGAACGCTACGGACTGGGATGGTTCGGAGGAAAAACAGATAACGATTATTTCAGAGAGAAATTTGACGAACTCCGCGAAGAATTTCCCAACCTTAAAACAGGGGTGTACACATGGGCGTGGTCCGGCTGGCAGTATTCCGATACGTACACGAACCATCCGGAATGGTACATCACAAATAATAAACAGGGATTTCCGGTAAAGGGGTACCAGAACGGGCCCATGAACTTCATGCGGCTTATTTCGGCGCCCGGCAGTATGGAGTATTTCCTCACTGCCGCTGACAAAATCATTAAACAATTCGATTCCGACTTCTTTTATATAGACGGGGGCGGCGGCGGAGTCAACCTCATAGGCTGGGACAGGCTTTCCCTTGACTACGATACAGACTGGGAAACCTTCCACTGGGGGTTAAATAAAGCCGCACGCAAGGCCGGCGGACGGGAACGTGTATTCTTTACCAACTCGCGCAGTGAACCCTACGTGGATATCGGTTTTTACGAAGGGATAAATAATAAACTCGGTTCTTCGTCATGGCGCGATTCTGGAGACGGAATGCTGGCAATGAAGATGCGCAGCAGCCTCTTTCCTAAAATGACGCTTATCCCCATAT
>CAYOWY010000172.1:0-3379 GCA_964407805.1 uncultured bacterium
GATATATACGTATATGGGTATCCTGAAACCGGAGCTCGGCAACGCCAATTACTGCAGTGCGGGACAGTTATCCCCCCTGCTGAAGGACCCCTATCTCAAAACTGTCGGCATGGGCACAAAGATTTTCCTCGGCGGAGGGACGGGATATGTCGCATGGTGGGGGACTCAATTCAACCCGTCGGTCAAAAGGGCAAAAAACGGAGTGCCCGCCGCGGGAGCGGCGACGCTCGCCCTGATAGGCGACCTGAAACAGATGAAACCCGAATACATCAAAGGGGCAAGCCTGACGGGGTACGGCACGAGTTTGATAGTAGGCATAGGCATACCCATACCCGTCCTGAATGAGGAGATACTCAGGTGGACGGCAATCCCCGACGAGGAGATATACGCTCCGGTTGTGGACTACAGTAATGATTACCCCAACTGCACAGGGAAGATACTCGGCGAAGTTAACTACGGACAGCTGAAAAGCGGAAAGGTGGAGATACTCAAAAAAGAAGTTCCCACAGGCGCGCTTTCAAGCTACAGAAAAGCGAGAGAAATAGCCGAAACGCTGAAAAAATGGATAACCGGCGGGGATTTTGTTCTCACGGAAAAGGTGATGAGCTTTCCGGAACCGGACAGCGGATATAAATTTAAGGCAATGAAAGAAGGAAGACAGGTAAAACAAAACCCCTCACTTGGAAAGCTTGGCATGTAAGAGTTCGGGGTAAAGGAGGGCAGATAAAATGGAAAAAAAATTCGTCATACATTTTCCGAAAACACTTGTTGACAAACCGATTATGTCGGACCTGGTAAAAAGGTATAACCTGGATTTCAATATACTAAAGGCATATGTAACACCGGAAGAGGAAGGCACCCTTGTTCTCGCACTGCAGGGGACTGAAGAGAACGTTAACAACGCTGTGAAAAACCTCAATGAGATGGGTGCAAGGATACAGTCTATTTCAAGCGACATACGGATGGTACGGGAGTTATGCACCGACTGCACCGCATGCATACCTCTTTGTCCGGTGGATGCACTTTACCGCGACGATAAGGATTTTTCAGTACACTTTGAAGCTGAAAAATGCATCACCTGCGGCCTGTGCATAAAAGCCTGCCCCACAAAGGCGATGGAATTTACCATATAGAGAAGCGTATAGCGTGTAGAAAAAACTTCACCCCTCACCCCTTCCCTCTCCCCTCGGGGGAGAGGATGAAAGGTGAGGGGGCAACTTAACGCTTGAAGCTGGAAATAAAGAGGTGAGAAACAATGATATACATGGATTGTAACGCAACTACGCCCTGCGACAAGAGGGTTCTTGAGGCAATGCTTCCTTATTTCGGAGATGAATTCGGCAACCCGTCATCCCTGTACCAGTCGGCCCGCACGGCAAAAAAAGCGGTTGAAAAAGCCAGGGCGGATGTGGCAGCTCTTCTTGGGTGCACACCGGAGGAAATTTTCTTCACTTCCGGCGGAACGGAAGCGGATAACTGGGCAATAAAAGGCGCCGCTTTTCATCTTAGAGACAAAGGCCGGCATATCATCACGTCCGGGATTGAACACCACGCGGTCTTGAACACCTGCAAGTCGCTTGAAAAAGCAGGTTACGAGATCACATACCTCCCTGTGGACAAATACGGGATTGTAGATCTTGAAGAGCTGAAAAAATCCATAAGGAAAGATACCGTCCTGATAACCATAATGTACGCCAATAACGAAATAGGCACGATACAGCCGGTAAAAGAAATTGCCGGGATAGCGAAAGAAAAGGGCGTATATTTTCATACGGATGCGGTTCAGGCGGCGGGCAAGATGCCTGTGTCGGTAAAAGATACAGGGGCAGATATGCTATCCCTTTCCGGGCACAAGTTTTACGGACCCAAGGGAGTCGGTGCGCTTTACATAAGAAAAGGCGTAAAAATTGCGCCTTTCATGTACGGAGGGGAACAGGAAAAAGGAAAGCGGGCCGGGACTGAAAACGTGCCGGGCATAGCCGGAATAGGCAGGGCGGCGGAGATTGCGGTAAAAGAGATGGCGGGAGAAGAAGTGCGCATTAAGCAATTGAGGGACAGGCTTGAGTCAGGAATAAAAAACAGTATACCGGAGATAATCATCAACGGACACCCTGAACGGCGTTTGTATAACACGCTCAATCTTTGCATAAAATATATAGAGGGCGAAGGCATACTCCTGCACCTTGATTTTGAAGGCATATGCGCCTCTTCCGGTTCCGCCTGCACATCAGGCTCTCTGGAACCCAGCCACGTATTGCTCGCTATCGGACTGCCGCATGAGATTGCACATGGATCTTTAAGGTTGAGTTTGGGAAAACACAATACGGAACAGGACGTTGACAAAGTGATTGAAGTACTTCCCGGGATTGCCGCAAAGCTAAGGGAGATATCTCCGTTCTGGAACAAAGGGAAGCAGGCATAAATGAAAGAGGATATACGCAGGATAAAACAAGAGAAGGGGGCGGTAATACTCGCTCACAATTACCAGCTGCCTGAAATTCAGGATATGGCTGATTTTGTGGGAGATTCGCTTGAACTGGCAAGGAAATCAGCCGAAATCAAATGTAAATTGCTTGTATTCTGCGGAGTGAAGTTCATGGCGGAGACCGCAAAAATTCTGTCGCCGGAGAAAAAAGTTCTTCTTCCGGAGATTGACGCCGGATGCCCTATGGCCGATATGGCTCAACCTGAAAAGGTTGTGGAACTGAAAGAAAAGCATCCGGACGCATGGATAGTATCTTACGTGAACACCTCTGCGGAGGTAAAGGCGGTAACCGACGTTTGCTGCACTTCCGCGAACGCCGACAGGGTTGTAAAAAACGTGCCGGCCAAAAAGGTGATTTTCCTGCCG
Organism: uncultured bacterium; assembly: GCA_964407805.1. Lineage (GTDB taxonomy): Bacteria > Ratteibacteria > UBA8468 > B48-G9 > JAFGKM01 > JAFGKM01. Next base: position 2,852 of record CAYOWY010000172.1, read on the forward strand.
GACAAAAATCTTTGCGGCTATGTCAGAAAACGCGTCCCCGAAAAGGAGATACTTTGCTGGGACGGCAACTGCTACGTACATGACAGGTTCACCGCAGACGAGGTGAGGAAAGCCAGGGCAATTCATCCCGACGCGGAGATTATCGTTCACCCCGAATGCAGGCCGGAGGTTCAGGAACTGGCAGACGGAATCTATTCAACATCAGGAATATTGCGCCGCGCACGGGAAACAAAATCAAGAAAACTTATCATAGGCACCGAGGAGGGAATGATTTACCGGCTTAAGAAAGAAAACCCGGAAAAGGAATTTTATTCACTCGGCTCCGCGAAAATCTGTTATAATATGAAAAAGATTACGCTGAAGAGTCTGAAAACAGCGCTTGAGGAAGATAAATATGAGATAACGCTGCCGGAAGAAATTATGACAAAGGCGCGCTTGTCTCTTGAAAGAATGCTTGAATACATTTAAACCCGTATCCTCCAAATAAAGGTGAGAAAACATATGGACAAAAGGCCGTTTCTCCTCTAT
>CAYOWY010000173.1:0-3376 GCA_964407805.1 uncultured bacterium
CTTTTTTAGTCCGTAAGGGTCGCCCGCACCCCTGACCTTTGTATTGTCTATAATGAAACTGCATACCGCTTCAAGGCGCGCTATCAGGGAAACCATCCCCGCTTCATATGTTTCGGGCAGTTTATCTCCGCTGTATCTGGGAAGGTAATGCTGTTCCACGGCGGAAGAAACAACGTCGTTATACCCGTTTTTCGCGGCATATATGCGCCCGATAACGCCCTCAAGAGAGGGGAATTCGGCGACCGTCAGAGTAGGAAGGTCGTTTTTGCATATGGAAATTATCGTTGATATATTCTCTTTCTTTTCCGCAGCGATATCCATATAATCCTGAAGCACCTCATGAATCTTCTTAAACCTTTCAACCCTGTCATAGACGCTTCCCCATCTGGGATGATACATGATATTCTTCAGCCGCTCCGTGTAAGAAGCAAAACCGGACTGCATGTCCTTTTCCATGAAAAACACCGCATCCTCCATCTTGGCATGCAGGACATTCTGATAATTCTCCCTTATCTCATCACCGCCCGAGCCTTCAAACACCGCAATATACTTTTTGTAGAGCTTCCCGTTTTTTTCAAACAGGGGGATGCCGTTGAGCTTCATTATCACGGCGCTGACCACTTCGTCGGGCAGTTCAATGTGCTCGTCCTTCAGGCTGCACACTTCAACGGCGGGGTACTCGGCAAGATTTGAAATTTTGGCGGTATATTCTTCATCCATGGAGACCTTCGCGCCGTCAACTTTTTCGCGTATTTCAGTTTTGACGAATTCAAGCCGCACTGCGGGGTCAAAGATAACGGATTTCTTAAGCGCCTTGTCCATGTAGTCCGACGGCTCCGCGCAGGAAAACCTTGAGGGAGCAAGGACTCTGTGCCCGAATGAATACCTGCCGCTTGATACGCCTCCGAGTTTTATCTTGACAACCTGTTTGCCGTAGAGGGCGAGAATCCATCTTACGGGGCGTATGAACCTGAAATCACCCTCATTCCACTTCATACCTCTCGGTATCTCGGTCTTTTTTATGCTCTCCTCAAGAATCTGCCCGGCGATGCCCGGCAGGGGGCGTCCCTTTTCTTCCTTCACCGCGACAAGCACCTTTTTTCCTTTTTTCTCTTTTACAAGGAGGTCCCGCGCCTTTACGCCGTGAGAAACGGCGAACTTTTCCGCCGCAACCGTAAACCGTCCGTTTTCGTCAATGCCCGCATCAATGGACGGCCCGTATATCTCCGTAGTCACATCGCGCTGTCTTTCTCCTGCGTCCTTTACGTATATAATCAGCCTGCGCACGGTATGAAAAAACCTGACGGAACCGTATTCAACCCTGTATTCGTCAAGCAATGACGTAAAGACAGGCAGCCAGTTTTCCCTAAGATATCCGCCGGACCATGAAGGCAGGTCTTCGCATCCTATTTCCACGAGCAAATCTTTTTTCTTCATCATATCTGTTTCTCTTTGTTTTATTTCAACTTTCAGATTATATCCGATTTTGTTTTTTTAGACAACCGGAAAAAATACAAAATCAATGCCGCCGTTATAAGAATATGCATGAGCCACACTCCTGCAAAAACCGGCATCTTGCCGCCTTTCGCAAGGGTTAGCCCCGATGAGAAAACACCGTATGATATAAAAGACAACAGGATTGAAAGGCCCAGCACGAAAACCCTTGAAATCTTATGCCTGACATAGAAAAACGGGAAAAGTATAAACAGGAGGAAGAGATTCAGCAGGGGATAGGCAAACCTTTCATGGAAAGAACTCTCTACGGAGACCGGCAGGATATTAAGTTTTTCCAGCTTCCGCATCATGTCTCTCAATTCATGGTAAGAAAATTCATCCAGGTTTTTGGAGGTATCCATTATGAGCTTGGGTTCAAGCATTATGTAAAGCTGTTTGACGCCGAAGTTTTCAGACTTCTCCATTTTTCCGTCACTTCCGAAATGCCACATGCGCCCCCCTGTGAACGCCCATACATTTTCTCCCATGTAAACCGCGCCCGCGGCATTCACGGTCATGATTCCGCCTCCGTCCTGCATGACCGAAACCTGGATTTTTCTGAACGTGTCAGGAGGAATGAATTTCTCGCTGTAAAGCAGGTATTTGGGAGAGGAAAAATTGACCACTTTTACCTCCGCCTGCTTATTTATCTTCTTCAGGCATGCCGGGGCGGTAAAATTCTTCATGTAGAAAGAGGCGGCTGAAATAACCGTGCCGCAAAGGAAAAAGACAGTCAGCAATTTCAGTGGCTTTATCCCGGATATTTCAAGTATCCTGATTTCCCCGTATTTTATCATCTCGCCCAGCAGGAACATCCCGCTTAAGAACGTCAGCACCGGCGATATTTCAACGAAGATGGAAGGCAGGCGGTAGAACGATTTGAAAGCGTCAAACGCATCCCCGCGCTTTACAAAATCGGTGAGGTTTTCAAGTATGTCTATAAGGAGAAACATCAGCAGAAAAGAAACGCTGACTATAATGAACAGCTTCAAAAAGCTGAAAAGGGTGTATCTGGTTTTTATAGTCATTTCAGAAAAATCCCCGCCAGAAGAAAGATGGCAACCGGAAGCCACGCAAATACGGGAGTTTCCGCCTTATATGAAAGCATCTCGCCAAGGACCACCAGCTGGAGAAATACAAGCGTTACGCCGCCGCCCAAACCCACGTGGAGCATCTTGCTCTGCTGTTTCAGTTTTATGCCTATGCCTGCGCCGAGCAGAACGAATATCGCTGGAATGACGGAGAAAACTATTCTTTTGTTAATCTCCACCTTATCCTTTATGCCGCCTCTTTCAAGAAGGGCGCTCAAGCGCATATCGGAAATCCTTGTCCTCGGACGGCTTCCCCCGAACCCTTCCGGAAGCCGGAAGACAAACCTGTAATTTTCAAAATTCAACCTTGATACCGTCTGGACGGAATCGTAGATTATGACAAATCCTTTCACAAGGTTAAAAATAAGAAGGTTTTCCGCCGCCTCGTATTTGACGGTTCCGGATTCCGCCTTCAGAAAATTGGTTAGTTCTCCCTCTTTGTGAGTTATTGAGATATTCTTTATTTTGTAGTCGCGGGATATTTTTTCAATGTAAAGGTTTATGCCCGGGATGTCCGCCGTAACGCTCTTCTCCTGAAGCAGGGAAAGGGGATTCCTGAACTTCAGGCTGTATATCATATCCCTTCTTCTGTAGCTCGCTTCGGGAAGAAGATAAAAGTTGAATATCAGAAGAAATACAGAAAATACGCCTGCAAAAAGCAGGAGCAGGTTGACCAGCCTGCGTATGTTTACGCCCGATGCGGAAAATATGAGAATCTCCCTGTCGGCAGACAGCCGGGAAAACAGGGATGTTGAGGCGTAAAGGAACGTCAGGGGGACAATGTAAACGAA
>CAYOWY010000174.1:0-2191 GCA_964407805.1 uncultured bacterium
ATAATAAGCGGTAAATCGAAGCCCCTCGCATGCAAGCAAATCAGGAAGGGCTCGGGGTAAATGGACCCGGCCGGATTCGAACCAGCAACCAACGGATTATGAGTCCGCTGCTCTGCCCTTGAGCTACGGGTCCTGCCAAAGCGTCCTAATATTATACTGTTTTCTGCGGAAATTTCAATACCATATCATGCAGATTTATTTTCTGTCAGAAGGGCAGAGGGGATGCCGAAGACGTAGGGTTTGCCGGAGTGCGGGTTTTTGTATACCAGAACCTTTGTTTCATAGACCTGCTCAATGTTTGCGTACGTGAGGACTTCTTCGGGCGTTCCCTGTGAGAAAATCTCCCCGTCTTTTAGCATAAGAAGCTTCGTGCAGTATTCCGATGCGAGGTTAAGGTCGTGGAGAACCGATATTACCGTCATCCCGGTTCGGTTAAGATGTTTTATGATGTCAAGGATTTTGTAACTGTGCCCGATGTCCAGGTGTGAGGTGGGTTCGTCAAGGATAATCAGCCGGGGTTCCTGCACGATTGCTTGCGCAAGGAATACCCTCTGTTTTTCTCCGTCTGACAATTCATTAATTTTCCTCTCGGCCCCGGGGCTGATTCCAAGGGTATCAAGCGTTTCATTAACTTTCTCCATGTCTCCGGAGGAGAGATTTCCGTACCTGCCGGTGTACGGGAACCTGCCCATTGATACAAATTCCTCAACCGTGTAGGAGAAGGAGACATCAATGCCCGAGGGCAGGAAGGATATGTTTCTTGAGTACTGTCCGGCCGGTATTTTTCTTACGTCTTCGCCGTCAAGTAGTATCCTGCCGGAAGACGGGTTTAATATTTTTGTTATAATTTTGAGAAGCGTCGTTTTTCCCGAACCGTTGGGGCCTATGATGCCGAAGAATTCTCCGTCTTTTATTTCAACAGAGAGACTCTTAAGAATTTTCTCTCTTCCATATGCAAAACTAATGTTTTCTACTCCCAGCATTTACCAGACCTCCCTGTATTTGCCTCTCAAGAGTATCGCAAGGAAAAAAAGCCCGCCGAAAAAGCCGGTTATGACTCCGACAGGTATCTCAACGGGCCTTATCAGAGTCCTCGCGGCTGTATCTGCAAGAACCAGGAAGCTTCCGCCGATAAGAAAGTTAACCGGCAACGCCCGTTTGTGCATGGGCCCGAAAAAGAAACGTGTGATATGGGGAATTATGAGCCCGACAAAGCCGATAATGCCCGCAAGGCTGACGCAAAAGCCTACAATCACACAGCAGAGCATAAGAGCGAGCTTTTTTTCTTTTTCCATGTTCAGCCCCATGGATATCGCTTTCTCATCTCCGAGGCTCATAAGGTCGTAAACCCTGCCCGAGAAGACGAGGAAGAGGGAAATAGCTGTTATGGATGCCATGCCTGCGTACAGCAGTCGGTCGGGGAAATAAGATATGTTTCCGATAAGCCATAGCATTGTTGACTGGAACTGCTCGTTTCGCACGACAGCCATTACGAAGAGAACGAAAGAAGAGAAAAGGAAATTGAGGGCGACGCCCAGCAGTATTACCGTCGGATTGGAAAACTTTCTTCTTATTGAGGCAAGCAGGACTACCGTTATGCTTGCGACCGCTCCGATAAAAGCGAAATACGGTATTAATGCCGTCATGCCGAGAAGCACGCCGATGCAGATTCCGAGCGACGCTCCACCCGAGATGCCGAGGGTGTAACTTTCAGCGAGAGGGTTTTTGAGTATCGCCTGCAGGACCGCTCCCGTCACCGAAAGCCCCGCGCCGACGATAAATCCCGCCATCATCCTGGGGATTCTCAAACGGAACAAAATGGTTTTATCTATCTCTGAAAGGGAGAAGAGGCGGGGGATGCTGAAAAATTCCGTTCCGAGGCAAAGCCCTGCTAGGAAGGACAGCAACAGCAGGGCAAGCACAGCGGCATATTTAGTTTTCATTGTTGTTAAGATATAACGTTTTGTAAAGGTTTTCAACGGAATCCGTAAAACTGGCAGGCGTCGGGCTTCCTATGACAGTAGGTTCTATGCCGGCTATTCTCTTTTTCTTAACCGCTGAAACGTCCCTAAGCCTGTCCCAGAGAACAGTTGATTCTTCTTCCATTTTAAGGAATACGATATTTTCAGGGTTGCGTTTTATCACTTCTTCAACACTGCATGAGAACCACTTTTTGTCCACGTCTTTGAAG
>CAYOWY010000174.1:2201-3376 GCA_964407805.1 uncultured bacterium
CCCGAGTACGAAGAAAACTTTTTTTCTGTCCGGCTGTTTTACTGCCAGCTCCGAGATTTTCTTCAGCCGCAATTTCTGTTCTTTTACAATCAGTTCGGCTTTTTCCCCGGCGTTGAGCGCGCGTCCCAGATAAATGAAATTCCTGCAGATGTCTTCAAAAGTGTGCAGTTCGTCAAGCACGAGGGCTTTTATGCCGAACTGCTGAAGTTTTTGCAGGGATTCCGCCCTGTTGCCCTCCCTGGAGCCGATGACCACGTCGGGTTTCAGGGAAAGAATCTTCTCTATGTTCGGGTCCAGAAGCGTTCCCACAATCTCCCTGCCTTTTTTCCTTTCCGGTTCGTCGTGTACAGTAAGACCCACGATGTTTTTCTCAAGGCCGAGCAGGCATATATTCTCGGTGACGTACGGGCCGAGAGACACTATTCTTGTTTCTGCCGCCTGTGCAAAGAGAGGCGAGAAAATCAGCAGGAAAAAAAATATAGTTTTTTTCACTTTGATATCCATTCTCTTTTCCTCGCTTTCCCCCTCATCCTGACCTTCTCCCCGGGGGGAGAAGGAAAAGGAGAGAAAGGAGTGAGGGATTGTCAGTTGAGGTCGTAGAGCGAATCGTCTTCTTCCGACAGGTCGCCGAGTTCGCCGTTAGTAACGTTGTATTTCTGTCCCAGCGCGCGGACGCTCCCGTCCACAAACGCCACGTTGGCAAAGCCGCTGTGCCTGAAATGAACGGTGCCTCCCCATCCGGTGGAAGGCGCCCGGAGGTAATTGTTGCCGCATATCTGGTAACCTGTTCCCGGGTCCGCCCATATTCCGCTGTCCACGAGAAGGATTGTGTTGGAAGGTTTCATTACTCTGCTTAACCTCGTAGGGGGCTGGCTAATTTCATATCCTGGGTATCCGCAGTACTCGCCACCTATGTATGTCATGTTATAGGCGTATCCCGTATAGGGGCGTCCCCAGCTGTGCATCTTACTCGCCGTCGGGCAGGAATACACCTTGTCAGTGGTATAGGGGGAAATAATTCCTTTTATAGTATAGTTTGTCCAATCAGACGAGTAATAATCCCAGCTTAGGTCTTCATCAAACCAGTAATATGAAGGCGGGAAATACTCTTCGTTGTCCTGGACGTACATCATAAAAGCGAGCGTCAACTGCCGCAAGTTGTTCATACATACCGC
>CAYOWY010000175.1:0-3343 GCA_964407805.1 uncultured bacterium
TGTTTATTTCATGCGCCACCCCGGCAATCAACTCGCCCACCGCGGCAAGTTTCTCCGAGCGTATGAGCTGTTCGGTCAGTTGTTTTCTTTCTGCATCCAGCATGAACATTTCCCATCCAAGGGCAAGGTCCTTCGCTATCTCCATAAGCGTTTCATCTTCGTGCGGAGTAAAAGTTTCCTTCCGGCCGGAAACCGCAAGGATAACGCCCATCAGTTTGCCGTGTATTGCTATGGGAAGCCCGATACATGAACCTGTATTTAGACCTTTCCCGTTTTCAAAGATTGAAGAAAAAATCCTGCTTTCCCGAGGGTTTTTAAATATGAAAGGTTGGCCGTTCAGCCAGGTTTGGACTGCAGGGTCCGGGCAGCCGGCGTTTTCCGGAAGTTGGACATGGACAGGTTTTTCCATGTACTGCTTTACCGTCATACCGGCTTTTGCGGTCAATACCAGCGAGCGGGTGCCCTTATCAAAATGCCCGGCGGCTGCGGCGGTATAGCCGCCGATTTCATGGATGATAAGACAGGCTTTCTGAAGAAGGTTGAAAATATCGGCATGCTCCCCCTTCAGTATAAGGCTGTTTATTCTCTGGCGCGTATCCATCAGGCGGTTCAGGAACTCAAGGTGCTCTTCAGTTTCCTGGACGTCTTCAACCATGCTCAGAAGCGCCTTTCTTGATGATTCTGCAGCGTTAAGCAGCCGCTCCTTCTCCGCTATCACCGATTCTTTCTCTTCCGTGTTTTTGTCAAGTTGTTGCAGTGTATATATCCATCTTTCCAGCTTGTGCGACAGTATATTTTCGTCTTGCCATTGTTCCGGCGGTATGTAGTAAACGTTTTTGAATATCTCTTCGCCTATTATGGCAACGGGATGCGTCGAAAGGACATTCAGCAGTACGTCCGGGCTGAACTTGTGCCAGTCGTACTGGCATATCGCAAGGGCCCTGCTGCCTGGGAAAAACTTGTTCAGCTTGATTTCGTATTCAATGAGGCGCTCGCATCCGCCAAGTTTTTGCAGTACCCATGTCATCTCGCCCGTTACCCTCAGCGCGGAGGAACCTTCGGCGACAGCCTTTGCCTGTTCAGCCTCAAGCGTGCCTATCATGCGGTCGGGGTTGAAATAGCCTCCCTTGAGGTATGTGTCCTGCGACTGGAAAAAAAGGAGCTTGCCTTCGCTGATGAATCCTTTAACGTCGCGCAACCCGTCGTCTTCAAGGTACCTGACAATATCATCCGAGGTGTGCGCGTCGACGATGTAAAATACTTTCTCGTTGCGTTCCAGTCCCTGGCGGATATATTGAGTGAGGATATGCCTGTGCTGCCGTTCTGTTTTGTATATTATGCACAGATGGTCGCCGGCTTTTACTGCGGACAGTTTTTCGTTAAGATTTTACATTAATATTTGTTATTTACGCTTTTTGCTCCTTTTACGGCTCATTGTATTTGGGCGGTTTGCCCAGCTGTTGCAGGAGACCGTTGATAACCTTTTTGAGTTCCATGATGCGTTTTTCGCGCCCGAGTGTTATGTCGTGCCACCGGCGCAGTTCCTCGAGCTGTTCCCGCAGTTCCGCCTCGGCCCGTTTGCGCTCGGTGATGTCCCGGATAAGCGCAACCGCCTTGTTTTTTTCTGCTGCCATTATTCTGGCTTCAAACCACAGAAGTCCCGCCGGGGTTTCAAGTTGATACTCAACCGTCTGCATTGTTTTTGTCTTAAAAACTTCTCTGACAGACTCCATCACGATACCGGCGGTTTTTTCAGGCAGAATTTCGGATATTTTTTTGCCAGTAAGTTCCGATTTTGGCAGGGCGAGAGTGTTTTCCGAAGCGGCCAGGACGTCAAGGTATTCGCCTTCCATGTTGGTCATTATTATTATATCCGGCATCACGGATATAATAGAACGGTTAAGCGCCTCGGATGCATATCTCTTCTGAGTCTCTTCAATGGAATTAAGGGCGTAAGCTATGTCGCCTGCCATTTCTGCAAAAAGAGACTGTTCTTCTGAATCGTGGAGAAACTCCTCGGGAAGACGTACGGCAATCAGCCCGTAGGAGGGGCTTTTATAATCAAGGTTGGCACACAACATCATAGGGGAAGTACATCCTTTCAATAAAGGGCAGCCTGCACACTTATCCTTATTTTCGGTAATAACATGCACGCCTTTATGCGAAAGGCAGGTTTTATAGCAGGGAGGCAGGTTTTCCTTTTGCAGGTATTCTTCCATCTTCCCGAACTCGGTATCAAGCCCTTTCTGGCTCCAGTCGACAGGGACTCCTTTCTTATCCGTCAGCACTATCAGGGCAGCAAGGTATCCTCTTGTCTCAACGAGCATTTCAACGGCCTGCCTTATGAGGACGGCGGGGTCTGATTCCCTTGCTATCAGCTGGTTTATGTTCCTTATCGCACGCAGTATCCTGTTTAAATGTTCTTTCTGTTTTATCTCTTTCCTTATTTCTTCCGTCTGTTTTAAGACAACCTTGCGGAGAGATAAAAGCCACAACAGTAGAAATACCGCCGCTCCGGCAACGACGGTTAAAAAGGGCAGCACCTTCTTAACAGCACTTTTCATGTCCGGCATAGACCTGTCAATCCATTTTCTGTCAAGTCTGTCCAATTTCCCTTCTTCTCTGGCGCTTAACAAAGCTTCGTTTATTTTTGCCAGAAGAAAGCCATTGCCTTTTTTGACAGCAAACCCGTATTCGACGGGAAATTGCGGCGGGCTTTTGCAGTAAACGTTCTTTATTCTCAATTTTTCAATCGCACGGTAACCGCCTATTCGAGTTATGAGCGCATAATCTCCCTTTCCCGAGGCAAGAGCCTGTATGGCCTCAGGTTCGGTGGACACGGTTAAGATATTCTTGCCCAGGCCGGCTTTCAGAATTAAATCGTGTGCATATGCCCTCTTCTGCACTATAACATCCTGGTCTCCTAATTCCTCAATGGAGGTCATAAATCGCTTTTCCTTCACTCCAAAAACCAAGTGGAATAAGGCCGTGTTGGCAAAGGCAAAGTCGGCAAACTCCTTCCGGTCATCAGATATAAACATGGCAATGACATCTATGTCGCCTGACTGGAACTTTTCGAGGATTTCATTCCATTTTCCGAGTTCAATTTCTATTTCCATCCCTGTCTTTTCGCCTATCGCGCGAATCAGGTCTATGTTGAAACCGGCAGGATTTCCTTTGGCGTCAAGGTATTCAAAGGGCGGGTAGTCATGGTCGCCACCGTATACAATAACGGGTTTCACAAAAGAATTCAGGGTATCCGCGAAGAGGCGCGGACAGGAAAAGCAAAGAACAAATAAGAGGCCGGCAAGCAGCAGAGAGATTAGCGGACGGATGGAATCTT
>CAYOWY010000176.1:0-2592 GCA_964407805.1 uncultured bacterium
CGTTCCAGGCAACCCACCCGTCTTTCTGTCCGGTCTTCTTCAGCGGCTCAAATTTCAAAACCTCTTCCTTTCCGTTCACAACCGCCGCAAGTCCCGCGGGACGGCTGAGGATATCCCTGCCGAGAGACCTTATCTGCGCCGGCAGTCCGCTGTTCTGAAGGGTGTATTCCCTCTGGGTTATTGAGACCTTGTTGCCCCTGACTTCAACGGGCGTCCACGGCGGAGGTGCACCGTCGGTGATACCCAGGGTATTACCCAGCCAGGCGGGCTTCTCCGGAATCTTCAGCGGTTCAACGGTTGAAGCAATAACCTTGCCGGCGGAAAGGATTTGCCCCTTCAACGAATAGTCGCCTGCTTTAAGCCCGGCTATATTGATTTCCACGCTTTCCTGTTCTTTGCCCGAACCCATCATTTTTTCGGAAGTCAGCAATACCTTGCCGTCATCCGAACTATTGACTTCCACCCTGCCTGTAAACTCTTCCGGCAAATCCGGCACCTTGCCTGCATCTATGTCAACATGAACCAGTCCTCTGCTATACAGGAACATCGGTTTTATCCTGAAGCTGGGCAGAGCGGTAAAGGGGACGGACATCTGTCCCACCGGCTTACCGTCAATGACCGCAGCAACCCGCAGTTCCATATCCGTCGCCCCCGCAATCCTGAAAGATTCGTCAACGGCGAAATTCCCTTTTGCAAAGCGCTCTATGATTTTCTTGCTCTTTTCACCGGATACGGCAAGGAGCACCTGGACACCGGCTCCGCCGCCTGCCCTGCCTGCGATAGAAAGATGCCCGTCCGTAAGATTGCCTATGTTTTCCAGCCGCAAGACCGGACCGTTCCGTTTAAAAAGCGCATAACCGAACTGTCCCGGGCTGGCAAACCCTCCCCTGACCGGAGACCATGTCGTCCAATCCCTTTCAAGACGCGTGCCTGTGTCCGACGAAAAATCCCGGCAGAAGTTGATTCTCCATTCGCTTCCTTCTTCCGGCGCCTGCAAACCCATTCCGCTGAAAGGTATTGCAACCTCGCCCGTCCAGATTTTTTTGTCAAAAGTCTGAATGCCGCCCAGCATCTCTCCGCTGTCCTCAACCCGGCTTGCATACCTGACGCCGCTGTTCCATTTTTGCCCTTCCTTTTCAGAAATATCAAGGATTCCGCCCGCTGGAACAAGGAGTATCTGATGGTATCCTTTTCCCGGGGGCTGAAGCCATATCTCAACCGCTTCGGACCTGTCCGTAAACTTTATATCTGTCCCCTTTTCTCCTTCAAAAAACCTTCCTCTCTGTTCGGAGCGGAACGCGATATAAAGATTCTCTTCGTCAAAAGACGCGTATACCTTTGTCTGTCTGTCGGCGAGCGGCCCGTCCAGCTCAAAAAATCCGGTGACAGCCGCCGCTTCTCCCCATTCATCCTCTTTCAGGACACCGTCAATCTCCGGAGACCGCCGTAGTTTTGATATCGTCATGAGAGGGGACTTCCCCGGCTGGAAAAGGTCCGCCATTTTTTCTTCCTCCCGTTCGGTTCCGGCAGGGAACAGGCTTGCGTCATCAAGCCATACCGGCCCTCCCCTGACATTGAAAACCGCCGCAATCATATCAACGTCGGACAATTCAGTTGTCTTTGGACGCAGCGCTTTTTCAGGCACCGTAAGCGTCACGCTGTATTTTTTCCATTCTTCGGAATCAACCTTGAACCAGCTGCCGACAATGCCTGTTTCATCCTGCGGGACGTGAAAAACCCTTTTGCTGTAAAGATAAAACCGCAGCCTCAAATCCCCTTTGCCCTTTGCCCACACGGAAAACGTGAGTTCGGCAGGACTTTTTGTATTGATGCCCATTTGATACACGGCGGTATATAACTGACCCGCATTCGGCCCGCTCTGGGAAATTCCCAGACAAGTCGAACCGCTGCGGGAAAATACCATGTCTTCCTTTTTGAAGAATTCTCCGCCGTATGAAACATCGCTGCTCCATGAATCGGGAAGCGGCCTTTCGTCTTTGTTCTCTTCAAATCCCGGATTCTTAAGCATGTTTTGCCCCGATGCACATGAGGCGGATATTAATCCTGCCAGAAAAAACAGAACGGCAGAAGTGAAACCTTTTTTGCTTAAAAACATTATGAACCTCCCTGTTCCGAAAGAGTCCATCTGACAAGCTCCCTCAGAAAATCTCCCCATCCGGTCCATTTAGAGATAAGAACGGTGTTTTCTCCCGATTTCCCCATCGCCGTTCCGGTAAACAATATCACCCGGCCTTTCCCGTAGTCTCTGTACACAAAAAGCGGGATATTCTGTTCGCTGTTGACCAGAATCTTCGCTCCGTCCTTCATTTGAAGGTCGTGGTAATAATAGACGGCCGGCCTGTCCTTTGCTATCTGTCCGGCAAGTTTTTCAAATTCCTTTCCCGTCTTCAGCGCCAGCGGCGGAGAGGCCTTTTTGACTTCCCATATCCCAGTTACATTCACGGGAAGGAGCGCCTCAAGCAATGTCCCCTTATACTGCCCTTTCCCGTAGCTGAACGGCCCTCCGAGAGTAATGAGAACCCCGCCGTTTTTCACCCATTCCTCAAGTCGCTTCAAAAAATACTCCGGCAC
>CAYOWY010000176.1:2602-3329 GCA_964407805.1 uncultured bacterium
CAGTCGGGCCCGAGCGGCAGGTCGACAAAAACTATGGCCTTGCTCTTGTCAAGGGTGGCCCTGCCGGGAAGCCTGCCCATCCTCAACTTGTTCACAGGTATTTCTGAAAGGAGCGACTCCGCCCAGTACTCCTGAACCGAATAGCCCGCAAGCTTTTCAAGCGCTTCACCGGCTCTGTACTCGTTGGAGCTGATGCCCTGGAAAACAAGGATGCTGTTCTCTTTTTCCGCAGGAACCGCATCCGCAACATCATCCGCCGCCGCAAGAACTATGTTGTCAATGCCATAGGTAACCGGCCCGTTCACAAAGCCGATGCTGGCGAAGGAAAGGTACCGGCCCATATACTCCGCCCTGCCGAGAACAGGTACGTCCGCATCAACGTGTACCGGATCTGTCATATCGTTGCAGTAGTACTCGACAATTCCGGCATCGGCGTCAAAGGCAATCCTGTAATGGTTCCACTTGCCCTTTTGCACAAAAGTGAGAACCCTGTGCCCCACCGGCTCTATGCTGAACCCTTCTATCCTTTTGCTGGGAGGCTCGGGAAAATACCTGCGCCAGTCACCGCAGTAGTCGTGATACCACGTACTCATGTTGTAGAGCCCCATGGCAAGCGCTATGCCTCTTGCGTTCCCTGTTCCTTCCATCGCAATGTTTGCGTCAAAATCAAGGGTGCCCTTTTTTACAAGAGGAATCTCTTTCTCCGCAAACCCGCCGTTATAAGGGC
>CAYOWY010000177.1:0-3312 GCA_964407805.1 uncultured bacterium
CCCTGCGGCGGGTCTTTAAGAAGCAGTCTTATATAACGAACGTTATTCGAGTGCCGGACGGCGTTTACTGCAACAACAGCCGTACCGTTCACGGGGATTTTTACTCTCTCCCCGGGAGGTATATCCGCTGAAAGAGTAAATTCTGCCGGAGAGGTTACGGCAACAAAAAGATTTTTAACCGGAACGAAGTGTTTATAGCTGAATGCCTGCATGGCCTCATAGGCCGGCAGGGCATTGCGCTTTAACTCCCTGCCGTTGATTACAGCCGTTCCGGTTATCTGCGGCGAAAAAACACCTGAAGACTGTTCATGCCGGGAGGCAAGTGTCAGTTCCGCTTTATCTTCCGTACCCGCAATCACTGCATTACCGAGCGTAAAACCGCCATTTGCAGAAAGCTTTATCTCTCCGTCAAAACCTTCTTTTCTGACCGCGTGCACGGTAATGACCGCGCTGCTGCCGGCCGGCATGGTAATGCCTGAAGGGATAATGTACAATGAAAAATCCGGCCGGGGAGGTCCGATGCGCAACCGGTACGCATATTCATCCCCGCCTTTGTTCTGGGCATCTCCGAGTTCCACATAATAGGCTCCGTCGGCAGGCAGTTTGAATTTCATGAAAGAATCTGCGTGATGCGTTATCAGGTCGGAACTCCTGTCCTCGCAGTCATCGTTGAAAAAAAGCGGTTTGCCGTAGTCGTCAATCAGGCGGATAAAAGAATCAAGAGGAGAGCCGAGCCTGCGTCCATCAACTTCAACAACGATTTCCTGCCCCGCCCTGCCGGAAAAACCGAAGACATCCTTATCGCCCGGGCTCTGTATGCGTCCGTTGATTACGGCGGGAAAACTTACCGGCTGGGCTTCCGCTCTGCTGTTGTTGGGTTCCTTTTCCAGTTTTTCCGGTAAGCGGCCTGCTGCAAACCTCACGGGGTTAGAGGCAATCCCGTCTTTGTTTTTCAGGCCAAAAAATATCTCCTCATCATCAACCCCTGCATCCACCGAAAAATTATCGTATGGCAGGTTCCGGCCGGATAATTTTACAGCCGTCTTTTTCCCTGACTGGCCGCCGAGGGGAAAACTCCATGCGATGAAAGGCAGTTCGCCGGCGGTCACGCGGTATACAAAATCTTCTCTGCCTCGGAATAAAGCATCCCTGATTTCCAGAATATACTCTCCGTCTTCGGGAACTTCGTATAAGAGCACCGGGTCGGGATTGAAAAAGCGGTCATCCGCAAAAGCGACTTCCCTGCCCTCGGAATCCGTCAACCGTACCAGCGCCTGAAACCAGCCCGGCACGGTATCTGCAAGATAAGGCATGAGCTCACGCGCCTTTGTTTCAAAAACAAGGGATTGCCCCTTTTTAGCCGGTATGCGAAACTTGTCAACATCCCCGGGCAGAATCTGTCCGTTAATCACCAATGGCAACGCGGCTATCTTTTCCGGATTAGGCGCTTCGTCATTAGGCTCCTTCTCACGCCATTCAGGCAGACTGCCCATCTGAAAAGAAGCAGGGTTGGAGACGCCCGCCGCAGTAATAAGCCTGACTTCCCTGGCTCCGCAATCATCGTTGGGAGCGATGGTAATCCGGATAATAAGGTTTTCTTCTATCTGGACATTTGGCTGTTGTTTGAAGGTTCTTATTCTTCTTTTAAGCGTTGTCTTGATTTCAGGCTTTGTTTCCTCTCCGGCGGTCTGTTCCGCGCGCATTTTTTCCCGCTCGGCTTTTTCCATGGCCGCCTTTATTCTCACGGACGTTTCGGGCAGAATGAGTTCAATTATTTCAACCTCGGCCCCGCCGCCTGTGACATGAACCGAAGCAACATCCTGAAGATATTGTCCTCCTATCTCCGCCTTGAACACGGAACCCTGCTGTCCTCCGGCGGGATAGACATACCCGATATGCGGCATTCTTGCCTGCTGGGCAAAACAGGGCATTGAAAAAAGAAACAAAAATGCAGCAAACTTCATGTATCTGTCTGTTTTCATTTCATTATTTCCTTCAACCGCCCGCCGCTCTTAACCTCGCCTGGCGCAGGGGTAAGGCGAAGATTCAATCCTTCCGCATTGGGAAGAATTCCGTCGGGATCTATGCCAAGCAGTTCATATATGCTGGCTGTCAGGTCCCACGGATACACCGGCCGCTCCTTGACCTTCATGCCTTTTTCGTCGGATTCACCAACGACGCGCCCGCCATGGAAGCCTCCGCCGGCGACTATAACCGAAAAAACGTCGCCCCAGTGTCCCCGTCCGCCGTTCCAGGGAGCGTCCCAGTCAATCTTCGGCGTATGGCCGAATTCGCCTCCGCACCATACGATTGTGCTGTCAAGAAGCCCTCTGTCCGCAAGGTCCTGCAGAAGGGCGGAAAGCCCGCTGTCAAGTTCGGGAAGCATCCTGTTCATAGCCTGGAAGTGCTGCTTGTGGGTATCCCACCCCTTGTAATTTATGGTAATGAAAGGGACTCCGTATTCAACCAGCCTGCGCGCCAGCAGGCAGGATTGTCCGAAGGTGTTACGCCCGTATTTATCTCTCAATGCGGTGTCTTCCGTTGACAGGTCAAAAAGCTTTCCTTCTTTGCCGAGTATAAATTTGTATGCCGTCTCCTCATAACCGTCCATTTTTTCAAAGAGCGGGTTGCCGCTCATATTTTTGTCAAGGTTATCAATATTATGCAGAACTTTCCGGCGGTTATTCTGGCGTTCTTCGCTTATGCCTTCATAGACTATCCCCTCTACAAGAAACGGATTTTTGTTCGGGTCGCCTCCGGTGCAGAACGGATTGTACCGAAGGCCGAGAAAACCGCATTCGGGGAAACGCCCCTGTGATTCCGTTATTGTAATGTAAGGCGGAAGCATGCCGGTATATCCGCCATCATAGCCTTTGTAAAGGCTGACGACCGCTCCGACAGAAGGATATACCTTTCCGTCGCCAGGCATCTGCCCTGTCTGCACGACATAAGCGGCGGTCTCATGCGAATTTATGCCGTGCGTCATGGAGCGTATGATTGAATATTTATCCGCCTGTTTTGCCAGAAGAGGCAGTTTCTCGTTAATCTGAATCCCCTGTACGTTTGTATCTATGGTTTTGCTGAAAGGCCCGCAGTAATCATTGCCTGCCCCGGGTTTCGGGTCAAAGGTGTCCAGCTGGGACAGTCCGCCCCACAGCCATATCTGGATAACGGACTTTGCCTTTGCCTGTTTGGCTGGAACCCCGGCGCATTCCAACGGGATGCAGAGCAGTAACAATAATGCCGAGGCGAATAAAGAGAAGCGCTTTAGACTGCGCATCTTATTAGGAATAAGGTTATTTTCTCTTTCCA
>CAYOWY010000178.1:0-3294 GCA_964407805.1 uncultured bacterium
TCAGAGATAACGGCTTTAAGTTTTTTCAGCGGCATTTTTCTCCCTAAAGTGTTTTGATTCAGAATTGGACTTTACAATTATAGCAAATTTTAATCGTATTTCATAAACTTCGAATGTTTCAGGCCTGTTTTTTAATAATATTGATATATTATCCGCAGAGGATGTCTTTTGCGCCCTTTTCTTTCTCAAATATCGGGGCTGAAGAGGGGAACCAGACGATTCCTTCGCCGTCAACCGTTATCTCTATGCTCTCCGGAGAAAAAAGGATTTCCGGATTTTCAATTCTTTCCTTCTTCCTTCTCTGACGGCGGAGAAGCTTCATCCTTTCAGGCATTTCCCCCCTTATGCTTTACAATATTGCCGGTTTCCGGCTTCTGATAAAATTCCGAGGTTTTTGCGATCTCTGTCATTCTGCCTATGCCTGAAGAAAAATTCCTGACGACTTCCCGGCAGGCAGGGCCTTTTATACCTTTCACGTGGACCTTGATTTCTCCTTCCTCGGATATAAAAATCTCCAGCTCTTCTTTCCCCGCCATTTTGTTTACCTCCAGTGCCTTGCCACAAGCCTTATCGTATTGTCGTCCGCCTTTTTCTCTTCCACGATGGAATACCCCTTGCTCTGCAGTTCCTCTTTTATTCTGTTATACGCATACCTCTGTTTTATCCTGTTTGCAATTTTTTTCTGCTGTAAAAGCTGCTGATGCGAGGATGCCGAGGTTATCACGCGGTACTGCCCGTTCTTTTGTTTCTGCAGGCCCATCTTGAGTCCGAAAGAGTCTGTAATAAGCATGTTTACATTTTCAATGCGTCCTTCCGAATCTTCCATCGTAAAAAGTTTTTCCCTTTCTTTCCCGATTTCTTCCAGCATACTGTATTGCAGCTTGAGTTCATCAAGCGTTTTCCTGATAAGGACAAGACTTTCTATGGTAAGTTCAATTCCGCATAATGCACTCATGGGTTCTCCGGTTTCATGCAGTAATTTTCAGCTCTTGTTTAATCGGTTGTCTTCGCCGAGAGGTCTGACTGTGACCAGCCTTAAAAACGCCGTTATCATAAGTAAAATTCCGGGTCCGGCGATGAAAAAGGCAGGCGTGATAAGCATTTTATGAAGAAATAAAAGACCCGCGAATGTCAAAGCCCCGCCTCCTGCAAGCATAATGTAAGAAACCAACCTGTTTTTATTTTTTTCTATTTCCGTCAGCAGGTTAATTCTGCTTTCCTCTCTTCTGATTTGCATGTCCTTAAAAATCTTTTCCATATTTTCTTTGGTCAAGTCTTGTGTTTTTATTCTGACCATGGCATCTTTAATGTATGCGGGGAGATAGGGGTCCGATGACAGGTATTTTATTCCGTTTATTTCTATCTCGACATCTCTGCCTTCCTTCAGTATATCTTCGTCCGTCCACACAAAACCGTATCCGCACCAGATGCAGTGCTTCTGGTTTTTATTTCCGGCTTTGCCGCACTGCGGACATCTTATTTCATACGGTTCCAGCTCGCTGTCTGTCTTTTCCGCCACATCCGGGAAAATTTCCCCGCAGTATATGCAGTAAAGGTTTCCCTTCCGGTTATTCCTGTTGCATTTGTGGCACGGAAAATATTTTCTGCCGTCGGGGATTTCACCCGCCTTCTTCCCTTCGCCGCCAACTTCAATATGGGCAAACCTGCTGCCGCGGGCGTCTTTCTTAGTTATCCCGACGATAATGCCGTCGCTCTCTATTTTTTTAAACCTGCCTTCGTTTTCCATCATTATTGCAGGGTGGGGAAAAGAATCCCTCTTCAGAATTCAAGCTTTCTTTCGTCAGCATGCTTTCCGTTCTGCCTTGCATTAACGGTTGCCGGAACGGTGCGGGTTTCAGCCCACTGCCGCAAGCCGTTTATGTTTTCGCTCATAGTTAAAGCCAGCGGTACGCTGTTTTTTATGCTGTGAAGAATATCTTCTGCGGTTAATTCCCTGTTTTCGGTAAAAGCGTCAAAGAGTGCGGAAATCACCGCCTGTTCAATCTCCGCCCCGCTGAAATTAAAACTTGCGTCAGCCATCGCGCCAACGTTAAAATTCTCCGGATTCCTGTTCCTTTTCCGCAGATGGATGTTGAATATTTCCGCACGCTCCTCTTTTGAAGGAAGGTCAATGAAAAATATCTCGTCAAACCTGCCCTTCCTCAACAGTTCGGGGGGTAGAAGCTGTATGTTGTTAGCCGTTGCTATGACGAATACCGGTTTGTTTTTTTCCTGCAGCCACGTTATAAACGTACCGAATACCCTGGCGCTTGTGCCCGCATCTGAAAACGTTGAACTCTGGACGCCGGAAAGAGATTTTTCTATCTCGTCTATCCAGAGGATAACGGGGGCTATGGACTCCGCCGTCTTTATCGCCTTGCGCATGTTTTCTTCGGAAGAGCCTACGATTCCCGAAAATACCCGTCCCACGTCAAATCGGAGCAGGGGAATCTGCCAGAGGTTGGAAACCGCTTTTGCGGTCAGGGATTTTCCGCAGCCCTGTACGCCCACCAGCAGTATCCCTTTGGGTTCCGGCAGTCCGAAATCCTTTGCTTTTTGCGTGAATGCCAGCGCTCTTTTTTTCAGCCATGACTTAAGGTTGTTCAATCCGCCGACGTTTCCTATCTGCTCCTCGGTATGGAAGTAATCGAGTATACCGGATTTTCGGATAATCTGCTTTTTTTCGGATAGGACTCGCTCAATATCCTTAATCCCGAGCGCGTTGTCGGTGACGATTGCGCGCGCAAAGGCGTTTTCCGCTTCGTTATAAGTCAGCCCGAGCGCCGCATCGACAAGTTTTTCCTTTATCTCCTGCGAAAGGTCTATTTTTATCTCGGAACGGGAAGATACTGTGCTCACGATTGAATCAAGAAGGCCGTTTATTATTGCGCGGTCAGGCAGTTCCATATCCACTATCGCCAGGTCTTTTTCCAGTTCCACGGGAACAGAAAGAACGGGCGAAACGAATATCAGCGTTTCGTAGGTGTTCTTAAGATTTTTCACCAGGTCGCGCAATTTGCGAACTATTGCCGGGTCTGAAAGATAGGGATGAAAGTCATGGAAAAGAAATATGACCGGGCCCGTCTGGCGTTCCACGTAATTCAGGGCCGAAAGCGGGTCTTTCGTCGCATCGTCAAACTTGTTTTCTCCGTGTTTATGCATGCCCGAGGTTACAGACCAGAGGAAGAGCTGTTTATTCTGCTCTTTGCACAGTTTGCTTATGTATCCCGCAAGGCGTTCTTCCTCATAGGTGGTAACAAAAATCAAAGGATACCGCGCTCTTACAAGTATATC
>CAYOWY010000179.1:0-3292 GCA_964407805.1 uncultured bacterium
ATCAAGGATACACTGACAGTTCCGTTTCCCGACGGTTCAACATGGCGGTGGCTGGACGGGGACACATTTGAATACCGCAAAATTGCTGTCTTGGCTCGGGACGGCAAAGAAAAACTCTTGAGCCTGAACTGGGAAGGTGACGGCACGGATATCTTTATGTGCCATACCGGACCGGACGGCAAGATCTACGGCTCCTCAATACTTCCCGAACACCTTTTTTCCTATGACCCGGCCGCCGGGGTAATGAAAAATCACGGGGCATGCAGTACTTCCGGCGGCGAGGCGTATTCAATGTGCAATCTTGACGGAAAACTGTATATCGCCAGTTATCCCGGCGCAAAACTTTCTGTTTACGACCCATCTCTTCCTTACCGTTTCGGGACAGATAAAGACGCAAATCCCAGGGAACTCGGCAGGATTGACGATGTTTCCTACCGCCCCTTTTCCATGCTGGGAGGACCTGCCGGAAAAATATGGATTGTTTCCATTCCGGACTACGGCATGTGGGGGGGGACGCTTGCATGGTTTGACCCGAAAACCGAAAAATTCTGCAGTCACCGTCATGTATTCCCTGACTGCAGCGGAATCTCCATAACATACCTGAGAGAAGAACACCTCCTGCTGGCAGGTTTCAGTATCGACGGTGGAACAGGAACAATGCCGCGTGCAGAACGTGCAGGAATGGTTCTCTGGGACCCGGAAAAGGATATGGCAGTATGGAAGGGTGATTTCGGACTCCCCATCGCTTCTGTATTGGACCTTTGCGCAATAGGCGGAGGGCTTGTTTATGCTCTCATTGCATTTAAAGACGACCCTGTCCATGCTTTGATGCTGCTCGATATGCGCGGAAAAACCGTTGTTTCGCAAACCCCGCTCACTAATCCACCTTACGGGTACGTGCTGAAAGGGCTTTTTTTCCACCGCGGATATCTTTATGGATTTACATCCCTCGGCATTTTTTATGCTCCTGCAGGAACAACCGCCGTTAACATGTACTGGAAAACACAGGAAGGATGTAAATCTGAAGTTACTTTAAGCGCCGGTGCCGTAGCGGACAATACCCTGTACTTCGGTAAAAAGCACCGTCTGATGTCCATCCCTTTGCTGTAAATCAGAAGAGGGTATTTTGGAGAGGTAGTCGGGACGCGGTTCACTGAGGTTTTACCTTCGAGAGAGAGATTTATCCCCTCGCATTATACCGATTACTCTACCAGAAACAGCCGTGCCCTTTCTTTGTCCAGCACCACTTCAAAAGCATAATCTTCCGGGGTAATGCGGGCTATAACTTCCCGCGTCTCCAGGTCCGTTACCGTTTTGGCCTTTTGCACCTTGTACTCTATTTTTGTGGCTACGTGAGACGCTGAATATTCCGCCGCAAGTATCACCGCCCGTCCGTTGTGCTCCATGCCCCGGACATGCACTCTCCTGTTTGTTGTGCTTAAACCTGCAATCTGTACGCCTCCGTCTATTATATCCTCTGCGGGATAAATTATCCTTACCGCATCCGCTATATGCTTGTAACTGAGAGCGCCTTCAAGGGCGGAAGCAGGCGCCCAGACCGTAAACCCTGTCACTCCCTGCGAAACACCCTCCATTATCTGGTATTTAATGCTTTCCGCCGGTGGAAAACCGCCGTATGCTATCCGCTCAAACTCGTAGGTTCTCGCAGGTGAAAGCGCCATCATCGGTTTTGCGTTCCCGGCTGAATGTTTCCAGAGGACAGCTGCTATGTCCCCTGCGCGCTTATTATCGTATGCATTGTCTGTATAAACCATTGGCAGCATTCCGTCCAGGGGAATTGCCAGTCTGGCATAATTTGTTAACCTCCCTTGCCCCAGACCGTCCTCGCCAACACCTGCACAAACATAAGCCCATACCTTAACTTCCTTGCCTCCGTGTTCAACGGCAGTATTTTTTATATCCCTGTATATCTCCTGCACAAGCATATATTTGAAATCCCACCAGGCACCATAAATTTCCCTGTGGCTGTCGGGTGCGGAAGCAAACTCTTGCGGATCAATGTATTTTAGATCCGGGCGGGACTCCTTCAAGAAATCCTTAAACCTTGATTTACACCTCGCACAATAACAGATTTCTCTCCCCTTGCTCCACGTCTCTTCGTCGTACAAGAGCGTTTTGTACCCGTAATCTATAAGCACCCTCACGTTATCCATTACCTTTTTATACCATCTTCCCCTGTACGAGGGGCAGATCTGGTTTATCCTGTTCCCGCCAAGATTCACCGCCTTGGTATCTTCAACATCAAAATCCTTGAATTCTCCTGCTTCGACAAACTCCCCGTCCGGATAATAGAGGGTACCGGCTGCTTCATAAGTGCCGTACAGGTTATCCCATATTCTTCCGCCTTCGCAGTACGGGAGTCCGATATTGCCGGTGGAGACTTCAATGCCGGACTTTTTAAGCGGCTCAATTAAATCCGCGTAAGCCCCTTTGCCGAGATACTTTCCCGTCCCCAGCGTCCAGGAAGAGATGCCGCCGCCCAAATAATTTAATCCCGCCTTTCTGAAACTTTCTATCAAGTTGGGATATAATTCCACATGTCTCCTGTTGCTTAATTCAAGTCCAACCAGGATTCTTTTAAGTTTGGGCGCGCCGGTTATCCTCACTATATTTACAGGAAGGGTTTCCTTCAACTGTTCTCCGCCATCCCATTTGGCATAATAATGCAGGCTTAACCCCTCGGCATTTTCTTTTATTTCGCTCGAAACGAACAAAACAATGGCGCTGAAATATGTGGATTTGCTTCCGTGGAAAAACTCGTGCCTTACATACTTTCTCCCGCCAATTTCCACAGCGCTCATCTTGACATTGCCGGGTGATTCGCTGTTTATTATAATGCCTTCAGGGGATTCCAAAACCATCCGGAAATTCTTCTTGTCACGGAAATCGCCCTTCAGCCCGAAGGCAACCGGAACCGTCATATCCGGAGATACGTTGAACTTTTTAAAATAATAATAGTAACCGTCTACGCCGTCCGCAGTATCTTTTTTTATTATTGCATGTGTCGGTTTTGCAAACGTCTTTTCATCCCCTGTTGCCTGCGGAAGTGAAAAAAGAAAATTCTTTTCAGAGGTCTTAACGGTAACGTTCAGTTCCCCGTTTCCTCTGGAAGAAGGCAGGAGAAATTCCATGCTGCTAACCTCTCCCGGCACGAAACTGACGTTCCTCTTCGCTATCTCGGCGTTCTTGCGCAAAATTACCACCTCTGCACTGCCCATTTCTGTTGCCGGGTACAGCTTGAGTGCAACCTTATCCCCTTCCTTTTCAACCG
>CAYOWY010000180.1:0-3222 GCA_964407805.1 uncultured bacterium
CATGTGCACCGGTATTCGTATAGTGGACGAATGGTCGGCTATGGCCCTTGTTATCGCCTGGCGTATCCACCACGTTGCATAGGTGCTGAACTTGAACCCTGTTTTGTACTTAAATTTCTCAACAGCCTTCATCAGTCCGATATTGCCTTCCTGTATGAGGTCAAGGATTGAAAGCTTGGGATTGCTGTATCTTTTCGCGATGTTTATTACGAGCCGCAGATTGGAACTGATAAGCCTTGAGCGCAGTTCGTAAAGCTCTATTTCGCATTTTTCACAGTATTTTGTATTAGGCTTTTTTTGCTTTCCTAACTGCTGGAGCTTGCCTTTGGAAGTTTCAATTCCTTTGGCTATGAAAACCTCTTCGGCATGCGTCAGAAGCGAATAGGTGCCCGCTCCTTTCAGGTAAGACCTTAAGGGGTTTCTTGCTTCGTCGGTATCTATCTTTCTCTCTTTTTCCACCGGAAAAGGCTCTTCTTCGTCAATATCTATATCCCATGTTTCCATTTCGTCAAAAAGTTCTATGATTTCTTCCTGGTTGGTCATTTCCATGGGAAGGATATCGTTGATTTCATCCCATGACAGGTGCTTCTTTTTCTTGCCCAGGGCGATAATTTCCTGGATTTTCTGCCCTTTCTCGTTTTTTGAAACATTTTCATTTTTTTTCTTCTTGCGCCCCATTGTCTTACTCCTTTACCCTGAACTCTCACCTGGGAAGCTTTCCAAGTGAGGGGTTCTGATTTATCTTCGTCACTCTTTTTTCAGTTCAAACAGCAAACCCTGTATTTTTTCAACTTCGTCGTTATAGGAAATGCCCGTATCCTTTTTTTCGTTAATCTGCTTTTTAATTTCATCAACCTGCCTGGATATGCAGAACTTGTGAATTTTTTTAAGGCAGTCCTGAAAAATCTGCTGTTTCCTGTCATCTTTGCCGCCCGTTTCTTTCAGCGACATCCCTGAAATCCATCTGCCCGTTTCTTCATCCACGTTGCTTATGAGGTTTGCGGGTGTAATCTCTATATTGTTCCGAAGCAGTTCCTTTGAGGTCTGTGCGACAATTTCCATTCTCCGGCTCAAATATCCGTCCCATTCAAGGAAAGGAGTCCAGTAGTCGCCTCCCGACAGCAGGATTTCCAGCAGAAGGTTTTCAGCGTAAGTATCCGGAGAAGAAATCCTGTTCTCCGGCTTTGTTGAACAGGCGTTTTTTTGTGCGGTATTCGGAATATAGCTCTCTATTACAGACTCTTTTAATCCGATTTTTTTTGCAAGGATTTTTATGTACTCCGTTTTTTCAATCTCGTCGGGTATTGCGGAAATAATTTTCATTATCTCTCTGGCTACGGAGGATTTGCCTTTCGGAGTGTTTATGTCATGCCTTTGGGATTCTATGTTAAGGACGAAATCCAGGAAATCCACGGATTTTTCCATCATCTTCCGGAAGGCATCTATGCCGTATTCGTCAATAAAATTGTCCGGGTCAAAGCCTGCGGGGAGCATGGAAATTTTTGTTTCAAAACCTTTGTTCACAACGCTTTCAAGGTTTCTTAAACTTGCTTTTATTCCCGCCTCGTCGGAATCAAAAACAAGCAGGATTTTTTCGGTGAACCGCTTCAGAAACCGCAGGTGCATGTCGGTAAGCGACGTGCCCATGGGAGCGACGCAGTTTTCAATGCCGTTGATGTGCATTCTCATTACGTCAAAGTATCCCTCTACGATAAAAACAAAATCCTTTTCCTTCACCGCCTGTTTTGCCCAGTTGAGTCCGTAAAGGAGTTTTCCTTTGCTGAAGACGGCATTTTCCCCAGTATTCAGATACTTTGGCATATGTTCGTCGTCCAGCGCGCGTCCTCCGAAACCCGTGATTTTGCCCCTGAAATCAAAGATTGGGAACATTATCCTGTTTCTGAAAACGTCGGAAGTCCCTTCTCCGTTTATCAGCCCGGCTTTTATAAAAGAATCCTTGTCCAGTTTTTTTTCCGATATTTTTTTGAGAAGGTAATCTCTGATGTTTGGCGCGAAGCCGATGTTGAAACGGCTTATTTCCTTTTCTGTGAGATTTCTTCCGGAGAGATATTCCGCGGCCCTTTTCCCCTGTTGTGAAAAAAGAGCTTCCTGATAGCATTTCGAGGCAAACTCATTGGCTTTTATCAGCTTTTCCTGTTTTTCCTCGTCTGCAGGGCTATATCCGGAAATGTCTATGCTTATCCCCGCTTTCTTTGCGGCAAGAGCCGCCGCTTGAGGGAAAGGGATATTTTCGACAAGCATCAGAAATTTTATCGCGTTGCCGCCTGTTCCGCATCCGAAGCAGTGAAATATCTGTTTTTCGGGGTTCACGACAAAGGATGGCGTTTTTTCCTCGTGGAAAGGACACAGCGCCTTGAAGTTTTTGCCCGTTTTTTTCAGGGAGACGTATTCTGATATTACTTCTGCGATGTCAAGTTTAGCGGTTATGCTATCTAATTGAGATGATGAAATAAAGCCTTTCGCCATATAATCTTATCCCACCTTTTACTATAATAGCTTTGATTGAAAGGTTATACCCGCCGCTTTCAGGCGTGTCAAGGGCATTCGAGTTGACTTATCTGCTCTTCAATATTAGAATAAATGATATGTTCAGGCTGATAAGAAATATCATAATGATGGGTTTTGTATTTCTCGTGGGGTACGTTTTCGGGATAAAAGAAGTGCGTTTCTTTGAAATAGTCTCCTCTTCAATGACTCCGACTTTTCAGCCCGGAGACAGGGTGGCTACTGTAAAAAAGAGCCTGCTGAAGAGGCATGATATCGTTGTGTTGAAAGCCCCGAAAGGACCCATGGAAAAACTGACAAAAAGGATAATAGGGCTTCCCGGAGAAACGATTGAGGTTAAGGACAGAAAGGTTTTTATTGACGGAAAAAGGCTGAACGAGAGATACATAGAGGAGCCTGCGCGTTACGAACTGAAAGAGAAAATTCCCGCCGGCAGTTATTTCCTGCTCGGCGATAACAGGAACGGAAGCGAGGACAGCAGTATCTGGGGACCTGTATCCGAGAAGTTTATCACGGGCAGGGTTATATGCAGATACTGGCCGTTCCGCGATTTTAAAATATTTGCAAGGTTTTCGCTCACCGTTGCCGAGCGGTGACAATGGGCGCATTTCTGCGCCCATTTATCAAAAAAACTATTTTGCGAGTTCGGTTTCGCGAGTCTCTCTTATCACCGTCACCTTGACCTGTCCGGGGTAT
>CAYOWY010000181.1:0-3214 GCA_964407805.1 uncultured bacterium
CTTCAAAGTTATATGCATCCCGCGCCATTTTTTCCAGAAGTGCAAAGTCTATCCCGCCCGTTAAAAACTTTTTCATAACCTCACAGGCAATACGGGGATATTCCATACCGGCAAAAGCGGATATTTCTTCCCCTGTCATTAAGGGTATTTCCACAGGCATGTAAAGGCCGTAATCAGGCGCCTGGCCTTTCAGCAGGGCTTCGCTGAAACCAACCTCCGGCGACTGCCTGTTCGTGCTTCTGAATAAGATTTTTTCCATATTGATTGCCTTTCGTACTATAATAACACAAAACCGGCGGACTTGTTAAAAAAAAGGAGCATCTATGGAGAGGTTGAAAATCATACAGGCAGGCTCGTATAACGTTTTTAAATATTAATCCTTTCAGCTGCGGTCAAAAGACCTTTATTCTTCTACCCTTATAAGCACGGTGGGCTTTTTGATGAAGGCAAGCTTATCTATTTCGCTTATTGCGTCTCTCATGGATTTTTCTTTCGCCCTGTGGGTAAGCATCAGAACAGGCACCGCTTTTTCCGGGCTTTCCTCTTTTTGTATGACCGATGCGATGCTTATTCCGTTTTTCCCGAGCACTCCGGATATTCCTCCGAGGACTCCCGGCTTGTCAAGAGCGGTAAACCTCAGGTAATACCTCGTATAAATATCTTCCATGGAAACAGTATTTATTTTTTCGTCTTCAAAAAGGGTGCTGCACGGAATATTTTTCTGGGCGATTTCCTTGCATATATCCACAATATCAGCCGCTACAGCGCTTGCCGCGGCTCCTCCTCCCGCGCCCTCTCCGTAAAAAAGAGATTTTCCCGCCATATCGCTTTCAATATAAACAGCATTGTAAACGCCTTCCACCATTGACAGCAGGTGTTTCATCGGCAAAAGTGCCGGATGAACCCTTAAGTCAAGCAAATTGTCCTCTCTCTGCGCTACGGCGAGCAGTTTAACCCTGTAGCCGAATTCAGCCGTAAATCCGATGTCTATAGGCTCAATTTTTTCTATGCCTTCAACAGGTATCTGTTTCCAGTGCACGAACTTGTTGAATGCAAACTCGGAAAGGATTGACAGCTTATGCGCCGTATCAATGCCTTTTATGTCAAGTGAGGGATCTGCCTCTGCATAACCCATTTCCTGAGCCATTGAAAGCGCTTCGGAAAAATCAAGGCTGTCCAGCGACATGCGGGTGAGAATGTAATTGGTCGTCCCGTTGAGGATGGCCATAATCCTAGATATGTTGTTCCCTATAAAGCTCTCGCGGATAGTCTTTATGGCGGGAATGGCTCCAGCCACGCTCGCTTCAAACCCTACGTGAAGATTTTTTTCTCCGGCAAGGCCGAATATCTCCCTGCCTTTTTCCGCAATAAGCGCCTTGTTGGCTGTAACCACGGACTTGCCGTTTTTGAGAGCTTTGACGACTATGCCGTGTGCATAATCAACTCCGCCGATAAGTTCCACGACTATATCTATCTCCGGGGAATTTATGATATCTTCGGCAGAAGAGGTGAATATGGAGGGAAATTCCTTTTGCCTGCTTTTATCCTTATCAAATGCCTTGACTACGGATATGTCAATGCCCGTTTTTCTCTTCAGGGCCTGCTTGTTTCCGGTAAGGGATTTTATGACGGAACCGCCGACTGTCCCGCAACCGATAACCCCGATTTTCAGTTCCTTTTTCTCCATCTTCGTGTCAATACAAACGCGGGGGTATTGTGTTCTCGGTAAGTTCCTTTGAGCCGAAGAAGAGCTCTCTCTGCAATTCCCTTATTACGCCTTCTTCGTCAGACATTGTAAGTTTGTATTCCTGCCGCAGCTGTATCGCCTTGTCAAGATGGTCGCGGCTGGCAAGATAATAAAATTCAACATGGCTTCCTTTTTTGGCGGCAAGCACGTTTTCTTTGGAAAGCGCCAATTTTACAAGGTATTCGTTCTGGTATGTTTTTCTTAAGACGGCATCCCGCCTTTCCTTAAGCTCACGCCATTCGGGTATCTTCAGAGTCTCTGTCCGGACGTAAAGGCACTTGTAAATATCCCTGTTCATCCTGTCAAGTTCTTCCAGCTTTGCAAGATTTTCCGCCACGTCCATCAGCCGGAATATCCGGTATATTTCATCAGTTTCAAAGTTGTATTCTTTGGCTATGGCAAGGGCTTTATACCCTGCCTCACGGGCTTTTGCAAAATCTCCCGCCTCATAATACCTCTTCATGGCCGCAACAAGAGCGTCAAACTCTCTGCGTTTTTCCTCAAGAAGTTTCCTCAACCGTTCTTTTTCAAGCTCCTCCAGCCTCCTCTGTTCTTCAAGCGCCGCCTGTCTCCTCTGCTCTTCCACGTACTGGCGGTAAAAATACAAACCGCCTCCTACAGCGGCGAGAAGCACTAAGACAACTATCGTTCTTACCAGTTTCTGCTTCATTCCAGTTCTTTTTTTAGGTTTTTGATAGTTTCCCATAGTTCTTCTATTTTACCATCTATAATTTTTTTTACAAGAAAACTTCCCACAATGATTCCGTCTACGCTTTCCCGCATTTTTCTCACCTGCTCCGGAGTTGAAATCCCGAAACCCGCGGCAACAGGGACATCCGTCATCTTTTTGAATTTTTTCAATACCTTTAAAGTTACATCTGGGATTGCCGCCTGCCGCCCCGTCACTCCGGCGTAGGTCACGAGATATACAAAACCATCCGCAGACTTCAGTATTTTTTTCGCTCTTTTCACGGAGGTAAAAGGCGTCATAAAAATAATCAGCGCGATTCCCTGCTTTTTAAAAACTTCTCTTGCTTCTGCGCTTTCCTCCCACGGTAGGTCGGGGATTATGATTCCGGAGACGCCGGCCACCGCGCATTTTTTTGCAAACTTCAAAATCCCGTACTTGTATACCGGGTTGTAGTAGGTCATCAGCAGGTATGGTATGCCGACGGAGTTTTTGAGCGCTTCGCATATCCCGAAAACTTTATCCGTGTTTATCCCCGCTTCAAGCGCCCTGAAAGAGGCTTCCTGTATAACCGGACCGTCTGCTATGGGGTCGGAAAAAGGTATGCCCAGTTCCACAATATCCGCGCCGGCCTTTTCCGCTTTCTTTACTATCTTAACCGTTTCTTCCGCCGACGGCAGTCCTGCGGTAAAGTATACGATTAGCGCCTTCTCCCCGTTTTTCTTCAGCTCCGAGAATTTTGCGTCTATTCTGTTCATTTTTATTAACCGACATTTTAC
>CAYOWY010000182.1:0-3206 GCA_964407805.1 uncultured bacterium
GGTCTATCCTTACAACCTGAGCCATAGAGCCGTCGCGCCTTGTGAATTTCCCGGGCCTGTATTGCGTTATATCTTTAGCGACATCCGAACCGTCGCTTATATTATTAACTATGCTCTGTTCATCGGTGTTAAAATCAAGAACAACGACAAGGTCGTGCGATTCGGCGGCTTCTTTGACAACGGGTCCGAAAACTTCATCGGACATCTCCAGGTTCCTGTCCATGTCGCGGATAGCCCTGCGGTATCCGTACATGCTGCGCTCGGTAAGCTGCAGATTTGCGTCAGGATATGTTCTTTTCAGGATATCAAAATACTATTACAGCACCGAGACCGTGCGGGATACAAACGAGGGCATCGCGCGCATAAAAAGCGCAAACAAAATGGTTGGCGACCAGCTATTCCTTCAACAAAAGCTCTTAATACCCGCAACCTCAAAAAAACAGCCGTCATACCCGCTGCTTCCGCCGGACAAGGCGCTTCAGATAGCAATGCCTGAAGGAACCTCTCCGGAGCCGGCGGACGTCATGGAATTCCGCCCTATAATTGCCGACAAAGCCTTTATGTGGCCCATTACGGGGAAAATCATCTGCGGGTTCGGCGAGCTTGATAATCAGGGGATAGACATACTTGCCGAAGCGGGGACAAACGTCCTTGCATCGGACGGAGGAAAAGTTGTCTTCGCCGGAACCACGCAGAAATACCAGGAGACGGTGATAATAGGGCATACGGAAAACATATATACGGTTTACAGCCATGACCTTGAAATAACGGTAAAACAGGGCGATTCCGTAAAAAAAGGCGATATTATCGGCAAAATCAAGGGCGGAACCACAAGAATAAGATACCTGCATTTTGAGATACGCATTGACAACATAGCGGTCAATCCCCTTGTTTATCTTCCCGTTCAATGACAAAATCTTATGGAAAAAGAAATTCTTGCTGACTACGCGGTAAAACCCGGCGAAACGCTGGGAAGAAAATATCCCGAGGACGAACACCCTTTAAGAAACCCTTTCCAGAGGGACAGGGACAGAATAATACACTCCACGGCTTTCCGCCGGCTTGAATATAAAACCCAGGTTTTCATATACCACGAGGGAGACTACTACAGAAACCGGCTCACGCACACCCTTGAAGTCCAGCAGCTGGCAAGAACGATAGCGCGGGTTCTGAAAGTCAACGAGGACCTTGTTGAAGCCATATCCCTTGCGCATGACCTCGGGCATACCCCTTTCGGACACAAGGGCGAATCCGTTCTTGACGAAATCATGAAAGAAAAAGGGTACGGCGGATTTGAACACAACAGCCACGGACTGAAGGTTGTGGACACGCTTGAAAGAAGAACCGCCCGACACCCGGGGCTGAACCTGACATACGAAGTTCGGGAAGGCATCATAAGGCATTCCACCAGCTACGACGTCCCGAAAAAAGATGGGCTTGAAGAGTTCGCAGAATTCCCTTCTGCTTCGGTTGAAACTC
This sequence comes from uncultured bacterium, assembly GCA_964407805.1. Taxonomy (GTDB): domain Bacteria; phylum Ratteibacteria; class UBA8468; order B48-G9; family JAFGKM01; genus JAFGKM01. Next base: position 1,480 of record CAYOWY010000182.1, read on the forward strand.
AAATTGTAAACCTTTGCGACGAGATTGCCTATACATGCCATGACCTTGACGACGGCATTAAATCGGAAATACTGAAATCCAGAGACCTGAAAGCCATGGCGCTCTGGAGAGAAATTGAGGAGATGACGGATGAAGATACTGCGGACCAGGGGTTGAAAAGAAGGCTGATGATAAGAAATTTCATAAACTATCTTGTGAGCGACCTTGTGGAAAAAAGTACGGAAAACATCAAAAAATCAGGTATCGGAAGCGCCGTAGATGCAAGGAAGTTTAAAGGTCCGTTAATATCCCACTCGGCAGGAATGAAAACAAAACACACCGAGCTTAGAAAGTTCCTTGAAGACAATATGTATTTTCACTACAGGGTGATAAGAATGGCGCAGAAGGCCGCAAGGATTATAAAAGACCTGTTTTATGCGTATCTTTCCGAACCCAGGCAACTTCCGCCGGGAACCCAGACAAGGTTGAAGAACGAACCTGAAGAGATTGTAATCTGCGACTATATTGCAGGTATGACTGACAGGTTTGCGCACCTTGAACACCAGAAACTGTTTGACCCCCACACTTTAGTGTAATATGGACGACAAAAAATTCTGGATATGCCTTAGCCTCGCAGGCATGGGGCCCGTGCGGACAAAGCGCCTGCTGGAAACCTGCGGCACCGTTGAAAAAATCTTCCGCCTCTCATTTTCGGAACTTGAAGAAGCGGGCATCCCCGGAAAAATAGCGCACAATATCATTGAATGGGAAAACCTGCCGTGGAAGAAAGAAACGGATTTTTGCGTTCAAAACGGGATATCCATAGTCACGATACAGGATGAAGAATACCCTTCTTCCCTGAAACAGATTTTCGACCCGCCTTCCTTCCTTTTTGTAAAAGGCGCGCTCCCTGCGGACAACAGCATCCTTTTTTCCATAGTGGGCACGCGCAACCCGTCATCCTACGGTATAAAGATGGCGGAAAAATTCGCAGAGGAGCTTACATACTGCGGGTTTGTCATAGTAAGCGGCATGGCGCGGGGCATTGACACAGCGGCACACAACGGGGCGCTTAAGGCGGGCGGCAAAACCGTAGCGGTGACAGGTTGCGGTTTCGGGCAGTGCTATCCCCCTGAAAACAGAAACCTGTCAAAGAAGATAGAAGCCTCGGGGGCGGTATTAACCGAATTTTTATCCGATACGCCGCCCGAGCCGGGAAACTTCCCGAGAAGGAACAGAATTGTTTCCGGGCTCTGCCGGGGCGTCCTTGTGGTTGAGGCGGGGCAGAGGAGCGGCGCACTGATAACCGCCCACCTTGCACTTGACCATGGGCGGGAGGTTTTCGCTCTCCCCGGAAGGATAGACGCTTTAACGTCAAAGGGCGCAAACCAGCTGCTTAAGGAAGGCGCCTCGCTCGTTGAATCCCCTGACGAAATCATAGCAGGACTGAATCTGGAGATAAAAAAAACGCCTGCGCGGGAAAATAAAACCCCTGACGGCCTGGATGAAAGAGAAAAAGCCGTCTATGACAAAATCGCCGGCAGGAAGAAAATAACCATTGACGAATTGATCGAAGAAGCGGAGATGGAACAGGCGGAATTATTCCGGATTCTCGTCTCCCTCGCCGTGAAAAACCTTATAACCGAACTCCCGGGCAAGATATACACACCCGCATAGTTCAATTTTGTTCCCTCCATCCTCAAACTTAACCGGAATTCCAGCAAAAAAGAAAACTTTCTATACAGTGC
>CAYOWY010000183.1:0-3199 GCA_964407805.1 uncultured bacterium
GTGCCCTGCCGGGTGGTTTCTGAAGCGGGCGTCTGTTTGAGGAGCGGGCACGGATTACGTATTGTGTAAGAGCGACGAAAGAAGCCGAGCGCAGACCGCCTCGCCGGGGCGGACAAGCGTCCCGTCTGAAGAAGACCGCCCGGTTGGGCACATGTTAATGAATATTTCTTGTGGCGGGATTTTATCTTTTATTTGTAGAAGGAGGAGCCGTATTCGACGAAGGTCTCGGACATAGCGTTTATCTTATCCCAATTGTGCCCCGCCCCGTCCGGAGAAGGATACCACTTTGCAATGAAACCGCCGTTGAATTTTCCGAAAGAATCTATAAGTTTTCTGGCGTATCTCCTGACATCCTCCACGGTACCTCTTATCATAGTATTCTGAATGTCCACAGGGCACCAGAAGCATATCTTGCCGCCATAAAGTTCGCTTAGGCGGTCTACTCCCATATTCTCCTGCTGGTCCATCTGTATAACGTTCAGGTCCGCCTCTGCGAGGCCGCCCAGGATATCTATTATGTATCCGCAGCTGTGCAGAAATGTAAGAAGTCCCTTGCTCTTCGCAAAGCTGTAGACCTTTTTGTATTTTGGCTTCCATACCTGGTGCCAGATATCCGGTTTTACCATAAGCCTGTCCTGGAAACCCCAGTCGTCGCATGACATCACTCCGTCAACGCCTATCTCCGCGAAACGCTCAACCGCCGCCATATTGATTTCGCAAATTCTGTCAAGAAGCTTATCCAGTTTCTCGGGATTGACGTAGGCATCCGTCCAGCCCGCCTCGTGCCCGCGCAAGTATTCAAGCCGGTGGATGAGGGACATGGGTATGTCGGCAAGAACGAATTTCTCTCCTTTATTCTCATCAACCGCTTTTTTTGCCGCCTCGTACCTCTGCCTGTTTTCGTAATCCGGGAACCTGTAACTGCCAAGCTTTGAATAGTTATCCAGAGGGGAAATTTTTACCTGCCCCATGGTCTTATCTCCGGGAAGCTTTTCCCATATGCATCCCCACTCGTCTTCCCATTTTATTTCCGTCTGAACCGTAGGTTTCCACCCGGGGTCAGGCGTGCAACCCACTCCGATTATATCCGACCCCCATTTTTCCGGGAGAGCCACGGAACCCTGTCGGGTTTTTCAAATAGCACCGTTCTCTTTACTCTTTCGCTGGAGGTCATTTAAATTCTCCTTGTCCCGCTTGCTATGATTTTGCAGCGGTGGCATCCACCTACACTAAAGTTTCGGTGGACAGGTTTATGCCACGGTTGTTAGTGGTGGAGCACCGCTACATTTTGTCATTGAGATTGCTTCCCACCACGCTTCGCTCGTGGCTTCGGCTCACTACGCTCGCAATGACAAGCTATAAGGTAGTTTTTCTATACATACTGATAAGCAGGAAGCGCCCACAGGAACAGAACATCGGGACTCACGTTGTAAAACTTCCCTTCCGCAAGTCTCCTTACATTGTCCATTTCAATCTGCCTTCCTGCAAAATATGCGAAAACGGTCTCAATCCCCGAAGGAATTATCCTGCCGTTTTTTATATGGATTAACAACGCCTTATATCTTTCAAGGTCATAATCCTCTGCGGTAACGGGAGTTGCAATTGCGCCTCTGTATGACGAATTAACAGCTTCCCATAAAATCTCTCCGGATGAAAACTTCTCTGTTCGTATCTTCCCGCCTGCAATGAACAAATCAGCACCGCTTTTTACAGTTCCCGCCATATCCCTCTGGATGAACGAAGAAATATTGGCAAAATCTACTTCAATACGCAGGTAACCGTCGATGAACCCGGATTCAGATTCCTTGAGCAGGCCGGCGGCTGTTTTAAAATATGCTGTTTTCAAATGCAGTAAAATATTTTCTTTATCCTGCATGCCAGATATTGCGGAAAGCGCATGTTTAAGATAAGCCGGTATATCTTTATGGTTTTTGCTCTGAAAAGCTTCTTTCATCGTGAAATAATCAACAATGGAGTGCACCGAATAATATCTTTCTGCTTCTTCATCCTGCATAGCGGAGATTATCTTAAGATTATGGAAATCATACTTCAGAAGAAAATATCTGTATAAAGCGGGAGGCAGGTTTTTCCTCATCTCTTCTGCGAGAAGCACAGATGCGTTCTCAAAAAATTCGGAAAGCTCTTCTATTCCTGAAATATTGGGCGGTATTTGGTAAAAAGACGCTGAAAGCAGCCCAGTAAATTCTCCGAAGGTTTTAACCTGCGCGAGTTTTGAGATGTCAGCCTGGGTAAGGAACCTCTTTTCAAGCGATTTGATTGTTCCGCTAACTGCCAGTATATCCATCTTATTTTTCAGATTTCAGCGAAAATCTTGAAATCATTTTTCAGTATGTCTATCTTGCCCGGGTCGTAAACGGCTACCGCGGGATGGTACAGGGCAACCACCTTTATTCTGTTAAACATATCCGAAGAATGTTCAAAAACCCTTCCGTGAAGAGTTGAGATGGAGCCGCTTGCGTCGAAAGAAAACCTGTCCATGAAATACCTTAGGGAATGTCTTCCGAGACAGCCGATGATGCGGGGTTTGATGATCTCTATCTGTTTTTCAAGATACTCCCTGCAGGATTCTATCTCTGCGGGCTCCGGATCTCTGTTTTGGGGAGGCCTGCATTTTATTATATTGGTTATGTAAACGTCTTCTCTCTTCATCCCTGCCGAAGAAAGCAGGATGTCAAGCACGTCTCCGGCTTTTCCGCAGAAAGGGACCCCCCGCATGTCCTCATTATATCCCGGCGCCTCTCCTACGAGAAGGATGCCGGAGGAGGGGTTGCCTTTGCCGAAAACCACATTGTTACGGGATTTAGACAGCCCGCATTTTTTACAGTCCCCGGCAGCTTCAGCCAGGTTTTCAATGTCCTGCGTCTTTTTATCCATTCTTTCCGTTGAAGAGATGTTTTCCCGTTTTTTCCTTCAGTTCGTCTTCCATCATAACCCTTACATGCTCCCAGTTAAATACAATGCTCCACTTTTCGGCCGAGATGACGAAAGCGTCGCTCAGAGTTTTATCCTTCTCTATTTTGACGTCTTTTATTTCCGCCATGTCTCCGGCAGATTCCGGAATTTTCACCGAGTAATTTTTCCCCCCGAGTTCCCTGCAGGCGGTGATAATGATATTCTTCATGTTACTGTTAAGATATTCGTTAAATTTCTTTTCCTCCGACTTCAAAACCTCCTCTAT
>CAYOWY010000184.1:0-3184 GCA_964407805.1 uncultured bacterium
AGCAAACATCGTAAATCCGTGCCCGCTCCTCAAACAGACGCCCGCTTCAGAAACTTCCCTGCAGGGCTCCCTATAACTTTGTCGCCATTCAAAATTCAGCGGGTTCTGTTGACATCCGGCCCTTATGCTGTTATAATAGTCAGACTATGGGAAGAAAAAAACAGGGCAACGGAAGGGATTCCAATCCCAAATGTTTGGAAACGAAGGTTTACGGCGGACAGAAGGTAAAAGCCGGAAATATCATCGTACGCCAGAGGGGCCGCAGGATAAAACCCGGACAGGGTGCAGGCATAGGCAAGGATTTCACCATCTTCAGTTTGGTGGACGGAATGGTTGATTTTATTGAAAGAGACGGAAGAAAGGTCGTAAATATCATCCCACTCTCTAAATGATAAAACTCTCCATAGAAACAAGAAAACTTGAAGAAATTGAAAATCTTTCCCGTCAGGTTTTAGACAGCCTTTTTACTTCAGAAGAGCTGGCCGGCAGCAGCAGGATAACTCTTGCGGGCAAGCTGGCCGCCAAAACGGCGTTTCTTAAAAACGCGGGGATGGCCGTCATTCCTGAACATTGCAGAAAAACAGAAGTAACAAAAACCTTCTCGGGAAGGCCCTCCTTCAAAATACTTGACGCAGAACTGAACGAAAAAATCTCAAAATTTAAAACTTCCGTATCTATTTCCCACACGCAGGACACTGCAATCGCAATATGCGCATTTTATAACACAGGCTGAAAAATGAATTTTTTCGGGCAAAAGCGTCGGAAGGATACCCATAAAGGAGATTACGGACACCTGTTCATACTCGGAGGAAGTCCCGGGCTTACCGGGGCGGTATGCCTGGCAGGAAACGCCGCGATGAGAAGCGGCTGCGGCCTTGCGACAATAGGAATACCGGCAGGCCTGAACGCGATAATTGAATTGAAGCTGACCGAAGTAATGAGCCTCCCTCTTCCGGAAACCCGGTCAGGAACGTTCTCCGCAAAGGCGGCCGCGCCTGCTCTTGAGTTTATAAGCGAAAAGGCGGACGCAGTTTTAATAGGACCGGGAATTTCAACGCTTAAGGAAACCGCTGAATTCGTGAAACAAATTATTAAACTGACCGAAAAACCGCTTTTAATTGACGCCGATGCAATAACAATCATATCGGGAATGAAACAACTCCTCAAGAAAAAAGAAGGCCGGATTGTCCTCACCCCTCATCCGGGAGAGATGAGCCGGCTCACAGGGCTTACGGTAGAGGAGATTCAGAAAAACCGGGAAGAAACGGCAAAGGCGTTTGCGGAGAAACATGATGTAACCGTTATCCTGAAAGGGCACCGGACGGTTATCAGCGACGGCAAAAACACCCGCATAAATCTTACGGGAAACCCTGGGATGGCAACGGCAGGAAGCGGAGACGTGCTGGCGGGGATAGCGGGCAGCTTCCTTGCTCAAGGATACGGCACTTTTGAGTCGGCGGAATACGCCGCTTACATTCACGGGCTTGCAGGCGACATTGCGGCGCAAGAAACGGGAGAAACGCCGCTCATCGCCTCGGATATTATCGCAAAACTACCCGATGCTTTTTACTATGCGGGCGGAAAAACCGGTTGACATAAAGCTGTAAAAATTATACATTAGAGGTGAGCAGTTTACTCTTTAAAGGCGTGAGACGGGAGAAGGAGATTGCCGCGCCCCAAATTGCGGGGCTCGCAATGACAAAAAACTTAGTTTTACGTTTATTGTTTCACATTTCACGCTCATCAAGGAAGATAAAACGAAACCCTCACACGAGGGTGTATCAAGATGAGTTCGGGGTAAAGCAGAGAAGCAAAATCAAAACCCCTCACAAGTGGGTGTATCAAGAGGAGTTCGGGGTAAAGGAGCCGATAAAAGATGAAAATCTGGAGCAGAATCGTAGGCGCTCTCTATATAATAGCGGGCGTATTCCTCGCCCTTTTCTTTCTGACCATGTGGGCGGCGGTGGAAAAAGGTTTTCTGGACACGGTAACGCAGTATGCGAAAGACAACATTTCCGCCTTCGGAATAATAGGGATGGTGCTGGTAATAACAGGAATCATATGGGCTGTATACTGGTTTGATTATATGTACAGAACGAAAGTTGTTTCTTTTGACAATCCCGGAGGAAAAATAAAGATTTCTCTCCGCGCAATAGAAGATTACATAAACTCAATGCTTTTGAAACAGATGCCGGGCATCAGGTCTTTGAGGGTAAAAACAGCCCTGTCGGCGAGGGGGCTTGAAACCAAAATAGCGCTTAAGCTTTATGCCAACCTTAACATACCCGAAATATGCTCAAACATACAGGGGATAACAAAAGATTATCTGCAGGATGCGGTAGGGGTTGAAAGGATATCCAATATCGAGGTTTTCGTAACAAGCATCAAAGCCAACGGCGGCAAGGCGGAAAAAGAAGAGCTTTACGAAAGCGAAGAAGACAAATAGAACCTTTACGCCGGTCATTAGAACCGGTTTTTTTATTTACCGCCTACGGAGTGATCGGAGGCGGATTCTCTTACGGTGCATTTTTTCGCCGTCTTGCTGAAATCTCTTTTCACACGGCTCTCCCGAAGAAAAAGGAAAATTATGGAAAAGGTGTTCAGGATTATAGACGCCAATTTCAACCGGGCGAGGGAAGCGCTCCGGGTCATAGAGGACGGCATTCGCTTTTGCTACGGAGAAAACAGGGATTTGATAGAACAGCTCAAGAAAATACGGCATTCGCTTTCGGAAGGCGTTGAAAAAAACTTTGGATTTGCATCCCTGAAAAAAGAGAGGGACTCCTCCGGCGATACGGGCAAGGAATTTGACAGCAGGGATAAAGCCACCGTGCGCCAGATTATTGAAAGGAATTTCATGCGCGCCGGAGAAGCGTTGAGAACCCTTGAAGAATATTCAAAAACAACCTCGCCCGAAGCATCTCTGATGTTCCACAACTTGAGATTTGACCTGTACGGGGCTGAAAAGGAAACTTCCTCATTCCTTGACAGGCACGGTGAAAAAAATTAACATACTGTGCCGAAAAATCTTATAAAAAAGGCGGTAAAAGAATGGACGACGATAAGAAAAAGGTTAAAAAGCCGGTCAGGAACAATAACAGTAATCTGTTGAGAGGCCTTCTCTTCTGGATACTGGCAGGCATTCTTCTTGTAATAATAATGATGCAGTTATCCGGAGAAGGCA
>CAYOWY010000185.1:0-3167 GCA_964407805.1 uncultured bacterium
CATCCGTACGGGGAATGGAAATCGAGGTTTTCCGTTTCGGCGACGCCCTTTTTCTTCTCCGTCAGTATATAGCGGGTTTTGCCCTCTTTCAGTTTAAAGTGCAGAAGCTCTCCGTAAACCTTGTTCGTGGATGCAAATATAACGGCCGCTTTCGGTGAAACTTTCCTCACCGCTTCCAGAACGCAAAGCGCTCCCTCCGCGTTTATCCTGAAATCCTCTATCGGGTCCTCAACGGATTTCGTCACCGCCACCTGCGCCGCAAGATGATAAACTTCGCCGCACCCCCTGACAGCTTCCTTCAGTTTCTTGTAATCCCTTATATCGCCCTTTATGAACTGGAAGTTCCTGTACTTTTGAGAACGCAGCCACCGCAGGTTATTCTCAACCCCTTTTCTTGAAAGGTTGTCGTAAACGATAACCTGCCTGTTTCCCTTCGCAAGCAGGCTCTTTGCCAGGTTGACGCCTATGAAACCCGCTCCGCCCGTTATCAGTATCTTCTTATTGTCCATTTCTGTCCTTCCTTATGTGATAAACCTCAATGAAATAATGCTCTGTTCTCCCTTTCCCTCTCAAAACATCAAGAAAAGAGTAATTTTTTATGAGTTTCAGCTCTTCCATTTTAACAGATTTCCCCTCTAAAAAGAAATTCTTCACCTCATCGTTCCAGTGGTGTGGCGCAAGTCCGTAGTTGAGGATAAGCCAGAAGCCTTCATACTCCCCGAGGAGCTTTTCAAGTTCTTTTCCCAAAGATGCAACGGTTGCCTCGGACACTTCAACAACCGGCAATCCTCCTCTGTAGTACCAGTCCCACGGGCTGTACGGCTCAAAAAACTCCGAAAACCGCTTATCTTTCTGTTCCGTAACTATGACAATCTCCCCTTCCGTCTCCTCTGCCTGTATCAGCCGGGTTACCTGCCTGTGTGGAATAAGCCGCCCCGCATCGTGATATTCATATGTTTTTCCCGCATGGTAGAAATAAAGAGGCGGCACCAGAAACAAGACAGCGAGAATTGAAGACAACTCCCTTTTCCATTTTTTTGAGATGCCTGCTATCCCCGAAGCAACTATGATGAAGAAAAACGGCTGAAGATGGATCAGGTTCTGCGGTATGGTCGCCTTCACTGCAAAAATCATTACTGCGGCAATAATAAAAACCACCGTTGAAAAAACATGCAGGGAATCCCTCTTTGAAAAGAGTCCCTTCAGGAAAAACCCCGCGAATAAAACAACCCCGGGCAGAACGAAGGGAAAGTTCAGCGGAGAGAGTGTTTCTCCAAAAATGAAATAGTAAAAAGCGTATGAAGCCCTTAAGAATGGATTCGTAACCGTATGCGTCGCCCCTTTCACAAAAGCCAGCTGGGAAAAAACAGGCCCCGACAGGTAAGGCAGATACCCGAGAGCGATAAGAAAAACCGGAAGCCAAAAGACCTTCGGCGGAAATTCCTTCCTGCGGAGAAAAACCGTAACAACCTGCGCAAACAGAATTATCGCCCCGTAATTGTGCAGGTAGACCGCAATCAGAGCGGAGAGAACCCACCCGGCGGCGTAAACGAACTTTCTCGTTTTCCCGAAATTGAAAAACATCAGCACGGAAAGCAGGGAGAAAAAAGTCAGCATGCTGTAAGACTTGACCGTCTGCGACCATAACACCGCCGCAGGGGAAAAGACAAAAAGGCAAAGGGGCAGAAAGTACGCATTCGGACGCATCCGCTTCAACAGAAGATAAAAAATGATGATTGCGCCCGCCCCGAAGACAGCGGGTATCATGCGCAGTCCCGCTTCGCTTTGCGTGAACCTGAAGAGCAGACTGACTATTGAATAGAACAGCGGCGGATGGGCGTCGTTTTTTATTACCCAGCCCAGCATATCGGAAAATCTCAACCGGCTCAAGGATATCGCCAGAAATTCATCGCACCAGAAACTCTTCCAACCTATGCGGAAAAACCTTAAGAATATCCCGAGAACGATAACCGATGCGGTTAGAATCTTATCTCTTGATTTCAAAAACATAAACCTGTTCCTTTTTGTTTACGGGAGGATAATCTTCCTCCACCGTCTTTATCCTGACAAACCTTTCCGGATTATCCTTTATATATCTCACCGCCGCGGCGTTATACGTTTCATCCGCCCCGCATACGACATAATTGATGCCGTACATCTCTATCTGCTCTTCAAGGTCTTCCGCCCGCACCGGCAGGCATATGACGCGCTTATCCGTAAGATATGCTATCTCCGGCGGATATCCGAACTGCGCCATAACCCCGTCCTTCGGGAGAGTATTTATGAACCCGCCTGTTTTCTGCAATTCAGTTACCTTGCGCAGAGAGCCGAAAAAATAAGGATTTGTCCATGTCCAGAAAACGGCAAACCCGGCAAGGAATACCGGGAGCATAAACCTTAATGCCTTCACGCGGCTCTTGTTCCGCATAAGGCCTGTCCCGACAAAATACGCCGCGGGTAAAAGCGCGGGGATGGAGAAGCGCGGGTCGCTTATCTCAAAGACTATTGAAACGAAAAATGAAAGCATAACCGCAAGCATAAGATACCCCGCCTTCTCCTTCGCTTTCAGGGATGAAACGATTCCGGATAAAATTAAATACGCCAGAGGCAGGTATATAATAATGAAAAGCAAGACGTCCTTTTTACCCACTGAAGACGAAGAGATATGGAATGGCGGGAGCAGGTTGAAAAAAGCTCCCATGTATTTTATGTAATGTTTCGGATTCAGCGAAAGTCCGGCTCCCGTGAGCTCCTTTGTCCATCTAAAGCTTCTGGGCGTTAAAAGATGCAAGAGCCTGTATTCTGAAACCTTCTCTATCAGCCCGTCAACGCCTGCCGGATAATATGCGTTGTTGGCGTAAATCCACCACCTGCTGAGAATCCAGATTCCGTATCCCGCGGCCATAAAAAACGCGGGAAGAAAAAGAGCCGCATATTTCTTCAATCTTAAATGCTCCCTTCCGTAGAGCAAAATGATGCCTGCGGCAACGGGGAACAGGAAAACCGCGAGGTCCGAGGTAACTCCGATAAGGAAACCGGTTATTGAAGCCGCAACCGTAAACCTTTTCCCTTCTTTTAACAGCGAAGCCGTGAAAGAAAAGATAAACAGGTATGCAAGGAAAGTGAAAAAGACCTCCTTGTAAATCATGTTCGTCCAGTAATAAAGC
>CAYOWY010000186.1:0-3167 GCA_964407805.1 uncultured bacterium
TGCCGGTATAGAGTGATATTACATCCGGGTTAAAACTGACCTGGTCATGTATGGCTACTCTGTCTACCGGCTGAAAATTAAGCGTCCTTTCAACTCTCTCTCTCTTTGTTAATTCATCTTTTTTCATTTTAATAATCCTTTCCTGCGCCAGTCGTTTACTGCCCTGTAAACAGCCTTCTTATTTCCGGAAGAAGTTGATGCTTCGTTGAAAAACACGACTCCGGCAAGATTTTTCCTGTTGTTCTTCTCAATCCACCTGCCCATGTTCGCTATATACCCGGGATTTTTAAGCGGGATATTGTAGTTTGCGGTAACCTTATCCCTGGTATCAATGTGCAATACCAGAGGGAAATCCTCCGAGCTCTCCAGAACTTTTTTAAGAGCATTTTCGTCTGTAATTTTATGGATGCAGGGAAGGGCAATGTCAACGCCCGCTTTTTTGTAAGAGGTATGAGAGAATCTGTAGCTTCCTCTGTCTATAAGTTCCATATATCCGTGATGCCATATCTCAATAGATGGATTGATTTTCTTCATTGCGATGACAAACTCTTCCAGCGTCTCTTTTCTCCGCATATCCTCCCACAAAGCAAAAAGGTCTTTGTTTTTGCCTTTGGATTCCAGCCCCGCCGTTTTTAGTGATTGCTCAAACATTTTCATGGTATCGGGGCAGGTGCATCCATGGTAACGTCCTATCATTTCAAAGGCGTAACTCTTAACCGATTTTGAGTTGTAAAATCCAAAAAGGTCTTCAACCGCATCGCATGCCATTCTCCACGTATCGCTGTTGTCCGCACAGTGGGCGTACCTCTGAAGTGTTTTACTATCGCACCCAGGCATCTCGGCCGTTTGTATAAGCGGATATCCTTTCTTTGTTTTCTTCGGGTTCCACCAGAATTGGTTGTCAGCCAGGTTAACATGGAAGCCGTATCCTGCCGCTTCTTCAATAATTTCTGTCAGAAATTCAGTTTTCGGGTTGGCGTTGGTGCACTTTTTATCCATATAACAGCGTAATTTCTTATTCTTAACAGGCCATGTGTAGCCGTCATGAATAGTGTCGTTGAGCTCATAAGAAATCATCATGAAGCTGACAAAATTCATGCCGTTGTCTCTCATCTCCCTCAAAAGGTTCCTGAGATATTTTTCATCCAGACCGCCCCTCTCTTTTGTCTGATATGTTATCCCCACCTGCCACCCTATGTATTTGAAGACATTTGTCATTTCAGTTTCCGGTATATGCTTTTAAGTGTGTAAAAGGGTTTCTTGGGTTTGCGGCCGTATGAAACCACGCCTTTGTAGTTCATCCCGTCCCAGTATTTGTTTATGTATTTGCTCGGGTCCTTGTAGTCGTTGAAAAGGAACGGGAACGTTCCGCACACAGGATATTTTTTGAAGACCTCAAAGCTCTTTTCAAGGAATTCCGAGTAGTAATCTTCGGACCATAGTTCGTGGCTCTTGGATGTAAAACCGGGCACCGCATCCGCGGCAAACTCGCTTATCACCAGGAGGTTTTTCTGATTTTCCGTGAGTTCCTTCAACTTGTTCTCAAGTTTCTCAAGGTTGATTGCATCCGGTTTCTTTTCCAGTCCGATGATGTCGTACCATCCCCAGTATTCATTCACCCCTATTACGTCCACGATTTCAGTAAGCGGGCCAACCGTACCGTACAGAGCGGCGTAACTTAACAGTCTCGTGTTATCTTTTTCCCTCGCCCTGTCAGCTACGGCTTTGAAAAATTTCTTTGCTTCAGGATTTTCAACGGTGCATTCGTTGCCTATGCTGTATATAACCACGGACGGATGGTTTTTTGCCTGGTCCACAAGTTCTTCAATCATTGTCAGGGCAAGCTTATTGTATGTCTCGTCGGAGAAGACGGTGTTTGCCGCATCCTTCTTCGGGGCGACGCAGTAGATAGGGACCTCCGTCCATACCATAAAGCCCTGCCTGTCGCACTCGGAGAGAAGTTCGTCGCTGAACTGAAAGTGGCTGCGGATGATATTAACTCCGAGTTCTTTCATTAACGCCAGGTCTTTAAGGTACTGTTCTTTCTTCATCACGAGTCCGTATTCCGGGCTGTCGTAAAGATAGCAGATTCCTTTCAGAAAGGTTTTTTCCCCGTTTAAAAAGATATCCGTTCCTTCCGCGGCGATTGACCGGAAGCCCGCATGCAGGGTTTTCTCGTCATGGATTTTCCCTTCCGAAACCAGCGAGACGTTCACCGGATAAAGATTTGGCTCCGCAGGAGACCATTGTTTTACGCCCGGTACTTTAAAGGAAGCTTCAAAAGCGCCGTCAACCGCCTCAATTATTTTTGAGGTTTGGCCGCATGTGATTTCAACCCGCGCGCCGGAGAACCCCTTCACATTTACGGAGCCTTTCACAGAGAGCGTTCCGTCATGACTCCCGTACGCGAAAAGGTCTGAAAAGTACGGACCCACATATATCTCCAGTGAAACATCCCTGTGTATACCCCCGTAATTGAACCAGCCGATGACCTCCGGAAGCTTCATTATAAGGGCACGGTTGTCCACCCTCACAACCAGGCAGTTTTTGCCCTTTTTGAGCAAACGCGAGACATCCACGGTAAACGCCGTATATCCTCCCTCATGCTCTCCCGCCTTTTCCCCGTTAAGAAAAATATCGCATTTATAGTTCACTCCCCCGAACCTTAAAAGCGCCGTTGCGCTTCCGGTTTCGCCGGCGTAGTCAAACTCCTTTGCATACCAGCACACTCCTTCATAGATGGAATATTTTTCCTGAAACAGGTTCCATACTCCGGGTACAACTGCTTTTTCCCAGTTTGACCTGTTCCATGCCGGCGACGGATAGCTGTTAAGGGTATGGTATTTAGGGTCAAGGTCGGCGATAAAATCCCATACTCCGTTCAGGTCTATAATCCCTTTCATTTTTTCTTGCGCTCCTTTGCTTTGCCGTTTAAGACGGTTATTTTCACATCGGGCTTTTTGTCTGTTTTAACGCTCACAATCTTCTTTTCTCCCTTCATGATGTCAAACCAGTTGTCGGAGAGAGGGCAGTTTTTCTCCCCCGTATCAATGTTGACCAGGCAGGCGTAGTTGTCAGTTTCAAGGCTGATAAGGAATTCCTCCGCGGATTTTCTGTCCGCCGACCATGCTACACTGCACTCCGGCAGTTTCATGTCCCTGAAGAGT
>CAYOWY010000187.1:0-3165 GCA_964407805.1 uncultured bacterium
GGATATATGACGCACTGCCGTTCAATGTACGGGCGAGCACATGGGGGAAGGAAATTTACTTTGAAATACCGGTGAAATCCGGCATTGAAACCCCTGTCAGCGAGGTGGAAAAGGGGGACATCGCCTACTGGCCCGAAGGCAGATGCCTGTGCTTCTTTTTCGGACCGACCCCCATGAGCACGGGCGAAAAGCCCATACCCGCCAGTGCCGTTGAGGTGGTGGGAAAGATGGTCTCGGATTACAAAGGGTTGGAAAAAGTGAAATCAGGCGAAAAGGTGTCGGTTGAAAAATTTGAGGAGACGGACTAATGAAAATCTTTATAATGACGGATTTGGAAGGAGCGGCCGGCGTGGTGGACTTTGAAACACAAGCTTATGCGGCAGGGAAATATTCCGAACAGGCGAAGGAATTGCTGACCGAAGAGGTTAATGCATCCGCAAGAGGTGCAATAGAAGCAGGCGCAAAGGAGATTCTGGTTGTGGACGGACATGGGTACGGGGGAATCCTGCCGGAAAAGATAATGCCGGAGATAAAACTTATGCACGGCAGGCCTGTACCAAAGTTCTGGGGTGTGGACGGCGGTTGGGATGCGATGTTTCTGCTTGCCCATCATGCGATGAACGGAACGTACGACGGCAACCTCAACCATACCTACTCGAGCCAAACGGTAGTCAAGATGCTCTTAAACGGAAAACCTATCGGAGAGATAGGGATGAACATCTACCTTGCCGGATGGTTTAACGTACCATGCGTATTGATTACAGGAGACCATGCCGCCTGCAGAGAAGCAAAAACTTATGTCCCGAAAATCAACCAGGCGGCCGTGAAAAAGGGGCTGAACAGAACCTGCGCAATTTCGCTTTCTCCCGTCAAGGCGAGGGAGATAATAAAGAAAAGTTCCTGCGAGGCGGTAAAAAAAATAAATGAAGTCCCCGCCGTTAAAATAAAGGGTCCGTGCGAACTTGTAATTGAATATCTCTCTTCCGCAAGCACATTCGCATACGCGGAAAAGCCTTTTTATGAAATGCTGGACTCAACAAGAGTCAGGGTGCGCGGCAGAAATTTTATTGATATGTGGAATAAATGGCGTTCTTAAACGGCAACAGGCAGAGGGTGGGCGTTAACATTGAGGGACGTGTGCAGGGGGTAGGGTTCCGGCCTGCCGTTTTCAGGTATGCCGGCGAGAACAACCTCGCCGGCTTTGTCGTCAATACCTCCTCGGGCGTTTACATTGAGATAGAAGGTGATTCTTCAGACATCAAGAAATTTCTGGACAAAATAAAATATAAGCCTCCAAAGCAATCCGCAATAAAACACATCTCTCTTGTTTATTCCCTTCCGCTGAAAGGAGAAAAGGGGTTCAGGATAGAGAAAAGCCGGGACTCCGGTAAAATAACAACCGAAGTTTCTCCGGACATAGCAACCTGCCCTGCATGCCTGAAAGAGCTCCTCTCGGAACGGGACAGAAGGCATCTTTTCCCTTTTATCAACTGCACCGACTGCGGACCGCGCTTCACCATCACAAAAAACCTTCCCTACGACAGGAAGAACACAACAATGGATAAGTTTATGATGTGTCCTGACTGTTACGCGGAATACATCAATCCTTTAGACAGGCGTTTTCACGCACAGCCGGACTGCTGTTTTGCCTGCGGCCCGGAATTCCGCCTTCTGGAAGGAGGAAAAACGGTAAAAACAGGGCTGGATTCAATAAAGACCGCCGCAGGTCTCATAAAAAACGGGAATATAGTCGCCGTCAAGGGGACAGGAGGATACCATCTGGTATGCGACGGCAAGAATGCCGGGGCGGTGAAAGAATTGCGCAAAAGGAAAAACAGGGGGGATAAACCCTTTGCCCTGATGGCGAGAAACCTGTCCGCAGTGAGACAACATTGTGTCCTGAACAAAGCCGAAAAAGATATCCTCTCTTCATGGCAGACACCTGTGGTAATTCTCCGCAAACGTCAGGGATGCAGTCTGCCGGAGGAGATTGCGCCGTTTAACAAGAATTTGGGATTCTTTATACCGTACTCGCCTGTACACCACCTGCTCTTTCTCTTCGGAGATTTTGAGGTCATTGTTGCCACAAGCGCGAATATTGCAGACGAGCCCATTATCTTCGGAGATAACGACGCCTCTTTAGAGAAACTTGCCGGCCTTGCCGGTTATGTGCTGGCAAACAACCGCGGCATACATTCAGGATGCGATGATTCCGTGGTAAAAGTGATGCCTCCGGGCACTCTCCAGATACTGCGCAAGGCGCGCGGATACATCCCTGACACGTTGTCAACACCTTCGCCTTTTAAAAAAGAGGTCTTCGCCGCGGGTTCGCAGGAGAAAAACACATTTTCTTTCGGCAGGGGCATGGAAATCATTACAAGCCAGCACACAGGCACCATTGACAGTATGGAATCGTTTGATTCCTACAGGAATCTGTACGTCCATTTCAAGAATCTCTTCGGTTTCCGGCCGGAGATAATCGCCCATGACCTGCATCCTGACTATATAACAACACAGTTTGCCCTTGAGGCGGCGAAAAAAGAAAAACTGCAGGCGATAGGCGTCCAGCATCACCACGCACACATCGCCTCCTGTATGATTGAAAACCGCCTGCCGGATAAAAAGGTTATAGGCGTCGCCATGGACGGGACTGGCTACGGGGAAGACGGGGATATACGGGGCGCCGAGATTATGATTGCCGATTACAGGGGATATGAAAGGTTTGCATATCTTGATTACACGGAACTGCCGGGAGGGGAAAAAGCGATAACAGAGGTATGGAGAAGCGGGATAGCTTTCCTGCGAAGGGCGTATGGAAGCGATTTCAACCGGCTGAAGATACCCTTTCTGCAGGGAATCGGCAAAAACAAAATATCCGCAGTGAAAGAGATGCTGGATAATAGAATAAACTGCCCGCCCGCTTCAAGCATGGGGAGGCTTTTTGACGCAGTTTCCGCAATCGCAGGGATACGCGAAGAAATAACATACGACGCACAGGCGGCTGTTGAACTGGAGATGGCGGCTGAAAAGAAAAAAACAACCCCTTACTGTTTAGGAATCAGGGAGGAGAAAGGGAAGTTGATTATGGATCCGTCACCTCTGATAAAAGCCGCTGCGGATGATGCAGTAAAAGGCGTTCCAACCGGCGTGATCTCTTATAAATTC